>CANJEY010000036.1 GCA_947472615.1 Beijerinckiaceae bacterium | reverse complement strand
TCCTTCGTGCGGCAGATGCCGGACGCCAGCACCATGTTCGACGTCGGACAATGACAGACGCCGACACGCGCCTTGCCGAGCCGCTTGACCTCGTCGTCGTTGAAATGAATGCCGTGGGCCAGCCAGACGCGCTCGTTCATCCAGCCGACTTCTTCAAGATAATCGACAGGGCGGCACGAAAACTTCTCGCGGCAGTAATCGACCTCGTCGAGCGTTTCGGCGAGATGCGTGTGCAGCCGGCAATCGTGCTTCTCGGCCATGCGAACGGTCTCGATCATCAGCGGTTTCGACACGTTGAACGGCGCGCAGGGCGCGAGCGCCACCTGCAGCATCGCGCCGTCGCGCTTGTCGTGATAGCGGCCGAGCACGCGCTCGCAATCGGCCAGAATCGTATCCATATCCTGCACGCCGCCGTCGGGCGCGTTGCCGCCTTCCGACTCGGTGAGGTTGAGTGAGCCGCGCGTCAGCGTCATGCGCATGCCGAGCGCGCTGGCCTCTTCGGCCTGCATATCCATCGCGTTGTCGAGGTCGGGCGGATAAAGATATTGGTGATCGGACGCGCAGGTGCAGCCCGACATCAGCAGTTCCGTCAGCGCCAGCCGCGACGCCAGTCGAAAATTATCGGGCTTCACATTGCGCGACCAGATCGGAAACAGCGCCTGCAGCCAGGGAAACAATTCCTTGTTGATGGCCTTCGGATGCGCGCGCGTCAGCGTCTGGAACATGTGGTGATGGGTGTTGACGAGGCCGGGTATCGCGACATGGTTCGAGGCGTCCCACCACGTATCGACGGGCGCGGATGGTTGCGCGCCGGACTTCACCAGTTCGACGATCCTGCCGTTTTCGACCACGAGGCCGCCTCCGGCGTTATCGGCAAGAATGGCGAGAGGCGACCTGATCCACTGACGCATGAGACGTTCCTTTCGGGGCGCAGCTATCCAGAGTGCGGGAGTCGCCACAAGCCCTAAAATTGATCAATATCTGCCGCCGCAAAATGCAGGTTCTGGTGGAATGCCGCTTGCAAAGCGTCGGCGTTCGGGATTCCCTGAGGCGACGGTTTCACCCACGAAGGCGCGCATGACACAGCCCATCGATTCCGCCGACCGGCGTTTCCTCCAGCAGGCTGTCGATCTGTCGCGTTCGCGCATGCGCGCCGGTCTCGGCGGACCGTTCGGGGCCGTGATCGTGCGCAACGGCCAGGTGATCGCCGAAGGCTGGAATGAGGTGACCTCCTCCAACGATCCGACCGCCCACGCCGAAGTCGTCGCCATTCGGCGCGCCTGTTTGGCGGTCGAGTCGTTCTCGCTGCAGGGCGCGACGATCTACAGCAGCTGCGAGCCGTGTCCCATGTGTCTGGCGTCGATCTACTGGGCGCGGCTCGACCGGCTTGTCTTCGCCAATTCGCGCGAGCAGGCCGCCGACATCGGGTTTGACGATGCGCTGATCTACGACGAGATCGCCAAGCCGATTGGCGAACGTCTGATTCCCACATTCCACACGCCGACAGATGACGCTGCGGACGTGTTCGCCGAATGGGACAAGAAGGCCGACAAGATCCGGTATTGATCGCCGCAAGATATCGAACCGGAGTTCGAAACAGACAAGTATTTGCTCGTCTTATGGCACGGCAATTGCTCCGCTTTTCCGCCCACTTCTGTCGGGCGAGGCAACCTCAACGCTGGAGCAAAAATCAATGCAGCTGTTTCGCCTGTCGCGAAGACATTTCCTACAATCGACCGGCGCGGTCGGCGCCTCCGCGCTGCTCGCCTCCACCAGCCGGCCTGCGCTCGCCGCGAACGTCACGATCGGCATCGTGTATGTCGGTCCACGTGACGACTTCGGCTGGAACCAGGCCCACGCGGTCGCCATCAAGGCGCTGAAGTCGCTGCCGGGCGTCACTGCGGTCGAGGAAGAAAACGTTCCAGAGACCGACGCCTGCTCGAAGTCCATGGAGTCCATGGTCAACCTCGACAGCGCCAACATCGTGCTCGGCACGTCGTTCGGCTATTTCACGCCATTCATGGTCGATCTCGCCAAGAAATATCCGAAGGTTGAGTTCCGCCACGCTGCGCCGCTGTGGGACGCCAGCAAGCATCCGAAGAATCTCGGCAGCTATTTCGGCTATCTCAATCAGGCGCATTACGTCGACGGCATCGCGGCAGGCCTGTCGACCAAGTCGAACAAGCTCGGGTTCGTCGCCGCAAAGCCGATTTCCTCGGTGTTGAGCAACATCAACTCGTTCCTGCTCGGCGCGCGCAAGACAAATCCGAATGCGGTCGTGCAGGTGATCTTCACCGGCGATTGGTCGCTGCCGGTGCGCGAGGCCGAAGCCGTCAACGCGCTGGTCGATGCGGGCTGCGATGTGATCACCTGCCACGTCGACGGCCCGAAAGTTGTCGTCGAAACCGCCGAGAAGCGCGGCGTCAAGACCTGCGGTCACAACGCCTCGCAGGCGCCGCTGGCCCCGAAGGGGTTCATCACCGGCGCGGAATACAAGTGGGAGACGATCTACAAGGGCTATGCGGAGAAGCTCGCCAAGGGCGAACCGCTGCCGAACATGGTCGCCGGCGGTTACGACACCGACATGGTGATGAACACCGCGTTCGGAGCTGGCGCGAGCGAAGAAGCCCGCAAGGCTGCGACGGCCGCCATCGCGGAGCTGAAGGCGAAGAAGCCGATCTACGGCGGCACGCTGAAGGACAACAAGGGCAAGGTCGTTATCGACAAGGCTTATGACAATTATGATCCCTATCTCGACCAGATGGATTACCTGCTCGAAGGCGTCGTGGGTTCGATCACCTGACGCGAACAATTACCCTCTCCCCAGCAGCCGGGGAGAGGGACTTCGATTTGCATCGGTGAACCAGGAATGCGCCGTATCCACGGCGCATTTTTTTGGGCGTTTGCGTATGCGTTCACGTGATCGGATCGTACCGGTTCAAAATCACCGCACAAAAAAACCAGCGCAGGTCGCCCCGCGCTGGCTCTTCACTCGGGAGGGAACGAGTGCTTAGAACATGTGCCAGGTGAGACCGACGAGGAACTGGTTCTCGGTCGCGTCCTTGTTGGCGATCAGCTTGTTGTTGTTGCCGAACTTGTTCTGCCAGTAGCGATGGCCGATCCAGAGGTCGACGGTCTTCGGCTTTTTGGCGACGACAGCGCCCAGATCGAGGGTCAGGTGGTTCTCGGTGTGGATTTCATACGTGGTCTGCACGCCGAAACCGTCGCGGCCCTTCGGGGTCACGTATTCGAAGTAGCCGTTCACCGACAGCGGCAGCCCGGTGAACGTCAGCGGGAACATGTAGGTCACGTCGATGTTGAGCGCGGGCTTGAATTCCACGTTCGATAGGGCCGGCGCGGTGATGCCGTTGTGGTTCCATTCCTTGTAGAGCAGGAAGCCGACGTTCAGGTAGCCGGGAACGTTGAACTGGATCTGCGGACCGATCACGACGTCGCGCTTCTGCGGCGCAAAGGCGGTGTTCTTTGTGTTGGCGTCGGCGCCGTACTCGATGGCGATGTCCTTGATGATGCCGCCGAGCGCGAAGGCCTTGCTGCCGCTGAGCGCGTTCAAGCTCAGCGTCGAACGGAAGAAGCCATACACTTCGAATGCGCCGTCGGTGGTGCCGAGCGGGCCGGCCGCCGGATCCTTCGAGTTCGACTTCAGGAAGTCGATGTTGAAGAAGTTACTGCCGTAGGCCCACGCATCTGCGTGCGTCAGCGAGACGACATGCTTCTGGATCGCGCCGCGGATGCCGGGCTCGCGCGCATTCCACTCGTAGTGATAGCTGAGCGAGGTGTCGGAGAAGATGAAGAACGCCGGGATCACCGGGGTGGCCGGGCTCTTGGTGGACGGCAGGTCAGCGGCGAGAGACGGCGCAATCGCGCTTGCCAGCATCGCGCCTGCGACGAAAGTGGATTTGATGTTCATAGACGCCCCATTGAGGATAGTTTCGTTCTTGTTGAGGCCTTCACTATTGCAGGGGGAAAGTTTTTGACGAAGATCAAATAGACGCCACGAATGGCCACGTTTGCGGCACGGGCTCGAAACACCCTTTAAAATCACATGAATTTCGGGATTCCTGCACGTTTGGCGTGCAGTTAGGATTCTGGCAATTTCCGATCGCAAACTGCTGTTGCAAAATCGTCACAGGAATTGTGACGCGCATACTGCGACGAACGATCCGCAGCTGGGCATATGCGGGCTACGGCGATGATGGGATAAGCGAATCGCGGATCAGCGATCAGGAATGAACGGTGTTCCAAGCGAACCTGGCGCGATCGATCCGCGTCGGTTACGCAGCGACAGCACAACGAGAGCCAGAATCGTCGCCAGATAGGGCAGGGCCGACAGCACCTGCCCGGGCAGGCCGATGGAGGCCGCCTGCGCGTGGAGTTGCAAGACTGTCGCGCCGCCAAATAGCAAAGCGCCCGCCAGCAGCCGCCATGGTTTCCACGACGAGAAGACCACCAGCGCCAGCGCGATCCAGCCGCGTCCCGCCGTCATGCCGGGCGACCAGAATGGCGTGTAGGCGAGCGACAGGTAACCGCCCGCCAGTCCCGCGCATGCGCCGCCGAACAACACGGCCAGCATGCGCGTGCGCCGCACCGGCAGGCCGAGCGCGTGGGCGGAGCCGTGGTTTTCGCCGACGGCGCGCAACGCCAGCCCGGCTCGCGTGCGATTGAGAAACCAGCTGACCGCGATCACCAGCGCAAGCGCCGTGTAGACGAACATATCCTCTCCGAATACGAGCTTGCCGACCAGCGGCAGGTCGGACAGTCCGGGGATGTACAGGCTCGCGGCGCTCTCGCGCTTCTGACCCACAAAACTCGCGCCCGCGAGGCCCGCCGAGCCGAGACCGAGGATCGTCAGCGCGAGGCCGCTCGCCACCTGGTTGGCCGCAAGCCCCACGGCCAGAATGCCGAACAGCAGCGACATGAACATGCCAGCCGCAATCGCCGCCAGCGCGCCCAGAAACGTCGAGCCGGTGAGGAACGCGACTGCGAATCCGATCGCCGCGCCGGCGATCATCATCCCTTCGACGCCGAGATTGAGCACGCCCGCGCGCTCGACCACGAGTTCGCCGACGGACGCGATGATGAGCGGCGTCGCGGCGGTGACGATGGTCACCAGAACGAGTTCGATGATCTGGACGTTCATGCGCGGCGTCCGGTCTGGATGACGAGGCGGTAGCGGGTAAAGACGTCGGCCGCCAGCACGCACATCAGCAGCAGGCCCTGAAACGCGCCTGTGAGATAGAACGGCAGTTTCATCGTCACCTGCGCGGACTCGCCGCCGATATAGGTCAGCGCCAGCACGAGGCCCGCGACTAGAATGCCGATCGGCGACAGACGGCCGAGGAATGCCACGATGATGGCCGTGAAGCCGTAACCGGGCGAGATCGACGGTTGCAACTGGCCGATCTGGCCCGCCACTTCGCAGATGCCCGCCAGCCCCGCCAGCGCGCCAGAGATTGCGAAGACCGCGAGCGTCAACTTCGACTCGCTGAAGCCCGCGAAGCGCGCCGCACGCGGCGCGGAACCAACCAGTCGCACCTCGTAACCGAACAGGCTGCGGGCCATCACCAATGCCGCCGCCAGCGCCACGATCAGCGCGAGCGCGACGCCTGCGTGCAGACGCCCGCCGGGCGCGAGCATGGGCAGCGTCGCGACCGGATCGAAGTTTACCGTCACCGGGAAGTTGAAGCCCTTCGGATCGCGCCAGGGGCCGCGCACCATGTAGTCGAGGAAGAGTTGCGCGATATAGACCAGCATCAGGCTTGTCAGGATTTCCGACACGCCGAGCCAGACGCGCAGCAACGCCGGGATCAGCGCGTAGAGCAGGCCGCAGAACGCCCCGAACGCCAGCATGGCCGGCACGATCCACCACGAGCCGAGCACGCTTTGGCCCACGCCGTCATGCGTCAGCAGCGCGATCCAGCCGCCCATCGCGCCGCCGATGATGAACTGGCCCTCCGCGCCGATATTCCAGAGATTGGCGCGAAAGCAGAATGACAGGCCGACGGCGATCATCACCAGCGGCGTCGCCTTCACGGCGAGCTCCTGCAACGACCACGCTTCCGTCAGAGGATCGACGAAATAGACGAAGAAGGCCTGTACCGGCGACTTGCCCAGCGCCGCCACCAGCAGGCCGCCGATCAGCATCGCGGCGATCAGCGCCCCGACGGGCGCGACCCATTCGGCGATGCGCGAGCGGCCCGCGCGCGGCTCGAGATCAATGCGCACGCGCGTCTCCGCTTGCGGTCCCGGCCATCAGCAATCCAATTTCTTCGCGGGTGACCGCGCCTGCAGGTTTCGCCTCGCTGAGGCGACCCATGTGAATGACCGCGATGCGGTCGGAAATTTCGAACAGTTCGTCGAGATCCTGACTGATGACCACGACTGCCGCACCACGCGCCGCCAGATCGAGGATCGCCTGCCGGATCGCAGCCGCCGCGGCGGCGTCGACGCCCCATGTCGGCTGGTCGATGATCAGGACGCCAGGTTCGCGCAGAATTTCGCGCCCGACGACAAATTTTTGCAAATTGCCGCCTGAGAGCGTGCGAGCGGCCGGATCGGGCCCGGCCTTACGCACGTCATAAGATGAGATGATGGAGCCTGCGAGATTTTGCGCCCGGCCGTAATCGACGAATCCCGAACGGGTGACGCCGCTTTCGGCGTGACGCGACAGGACGACGTTTTCCGATAGCGAGAAGTCGGGCGCGGCCGCGTGGCCGTTGCGCTCTTCCGGCACGAAGGCCGCGTTGCGCCGCCGGCGCTGCGTCACCCCGTCCGCCCCGACTGCGCCGCCGTCGAACCGGATCGCATTAGCGTCCCGCGCTGCCGCTTCTCCGGACAATGCCGCAAAGAGTTCCGACTGGCCGTTGCCGGCGATGCCGGCGACGCCCAACACCTCGCCGCCGCGCACCGACATGGAAATGGATTGCAGCGACACCCCGTGCATGTCGCCCGCCGGCAGGTTCAGGCCGTCGACCCGGATGCGTTCGCCGCCATAGGTGCGGTCGGCGGCAGCCTTGACGTCCTTCACCTGCGAACCGACCATGAGGGCGGCGAGCGAGCGGGCGCTTTCCTCGCGCGGATTGCAGGTCGCCACGACCTTGCCGTGGCGCAGCACTGTGGCGCGATCGCAGATGCGCTTCACCTCGTCGAGCTTGTGCGAGATGTAGAGCAGGGCGCGCCCCTCGCCACGCAGACGGTCGAGCACGCCGAACAGGGCTTCCGCCTCCTGCGGCGTCAGAACCGATGTGGGTTCGTCGAGGATCAGCAGATGCGGGTCTTGCAACAGGCAGCGGACGATCTCGATGCGCTGGCGCTGGCCTGCCGACAGCGTCCAGACCGGCCTGTCCGGTTCGAGCGCGAAGCCGTAGCGCGACGCGATGTCGGAGATGCGGTCCGGAACCGTCTTCAAGCTCTCGGTTCTCGGCAGCGACAGCGCGACGTTTTCGGCGACCGTCAGATTGTCGAACAGCGAGAAGTGCTGGAACACCATGCCGATGCCGAGCGCACGCGCTTCCTCGGGATTTTTCAGCGCGACCGCCGCGCCACGCCACAGGATCGTCCCTTCGGTCGGGGCGATCAGGCCGTAGATCATCTTCACAAGCGTCGACTTGCCGGCGCCGTTCTCGCCAAGCAGCGCATGGTTCTCGCCGGCGAACAGATCGAGGTCGATGTTGTCGTTGGCGGTGAACGAGCCGAAACGCTTGGTGACGCCGCGAATGCGAACGAGCGGCTCCGCCGCCGCCTGATCCTTGCTCACCGGTGCTTCGATCATGTGGTCCGATCGCCCCTGACCGGTGTCAACCTAACAAAACCCCGGCCGGGACTGAACCGGCCGGGTCTTTCGTGCGACGCCTAAAGGCTTACTGCGGAACCTTGTCGTCGATGCCCTTGACGTACCAGTTCATGGACAGAACCTGGCCGTCTTCGAGCGCGGCCGCGCCCGCCTTGCACTGGTCCTTGCCGGCCTGATCGAGAACCGGGCACTTGAACGGATTCAGCGCCCCCGAGCCGATGGCGGCAGTGGTCTTTTCGGCCATCGCCTTCACGTCATCCGGCATGTTCTTGAACGGGGCCATGATGACCATCTTCTTGCCGATGCCGTCCCACGTATCGGTCGAGGTCCACTTGCCGTCGAGCGCGAGCTGGGCGCGGGCGGTGTAATAGCCTGACCAGTCGTCGATGATCGCCGAGAGCTGCGCCTTCGGGGCGAAGCGCTCCATGTTGGAAGCCTGACCGAATCCGAGCTTGCCGGCCTTTTCGGCTTCCTGCAGCGGCGCAGCGGAATCCGTATGCTGCGAGATGATGTCGGCGCCCTGCGCCAGCAGCGCCTTGGCGGCGTCGGCTTCCTTGCCGGGATCGAACCAGGTGTTGGCCCAGACGATCTTCAGCTTCACGTTCGGGTTCGTCGACAGCGCGCCGAGGTAGAACGAGTTGATGCCCGAAACGACTTCCGGGATCGGGAAGGCGGCGACGTAGCCGATCGTGTTCGACTTCGTCATCTTGCCGGCGATCTGGCCGATCACGTAGCGGCCTTCGTGGAAGCGCGCCGAATAGGTGGCGACGTTCTTGTCGCGCTTGTAGCCCGTGGCGTGCTCGAACATTACGTCGGGATATTTCTTGGCGACCTTCAGGGTCGGGTCCATGTAGCCGAAAGACGTCGTGAAGATCAACTTGTGGCCGGTGCGGGCGAGTTGCTCAATCGAGCGTTCGCTGTCGTTTTCCGGCACGTTTTCAAGGAAGGTCGTCTCGACCTTGTCGCCCAGCGCCTTCTGCATGGCGAGACGGCCCTGATCGTGCTGGTAGGAATATCCAAAGTCGCCGACCGGGCCGACGTAGACAAAGCCGATCTTCAGTTTGTCGGCGGCCAGCGCGCCGGTCGAAAGCGCCAGCGCCAAAGTGATTGTCGAAGCAATGGATGCGATTTTCTGCATGGAACGTCCTCTTGTTATCAAGTCATCGCGCAGGCTGACGGCCCCGGATCGAAGGCCAGACTGGTGCTCATATTAGGCAAGTTTCATTCCAATGCGAATGGAGACCGGTTTGGTCCCGTCGCAGGGATCAGGCGGCGAAGTCGTTGTAATTCAGTTTTGTAGCTGTCGTTATAGCTGCTGGATCGCCGGTTTCCGCCCGGTTCGCCGCAAAATATCTGTGGAGGAGTTCGACGCTGGTGAGCGCGGCGATCACCTCCGGCCGCTTGTCACGAATATCCGCGCCACCAACCGGGCAGACGAGACGCGCGAGCGCCGCCTCGTCGCCGCCGCGAGCCCGGAACCATTGCCGGAAGCGGGCGCGCTTGGTCGCCGAGCCGATCATTCCCACATATGCGAAATCGCCGCGCCGCAGCGCAGCGTCGGCCAGCGCGTAATCGAGCGCATGGCTGTGCGTCAGGATCACCGCCGCCGCGCCGGCCGGAGCGGTATGCACGGCCTGCTCGGGCTCGTCGATGCGGCCGAATTCCACGTTGACCGGGATGTCCAGCGCCAGGCCCTCGCGATCGTCGATCAGCATGACCCGGAACGGCAAGGGCGCAAGCGAGTGCGCGAGCGCCAGTCCGGTGTGACCCGCGCCAAAAATTATCGTCAGCGGCCGGAACGCCTGCGCCTCGTCAGCGGCCTGATGCCCGAAGTCCGTTTCGGTCAGCCGGTTGATCGCCAGACAGGCGCGGCCGCCGCAGCACTGACCGAGATGCGGGCCGAGCGACAGGTCGAGGCGCTTCTCGTCGACGCCGTCGTCCAGCATCTGCCGGGCGATGTCGATGGCGTGAAACTCCATCTGTCCGCCGCCGATGGTGCCATATGTCTCGCTGGCGGAGACCAGCATTCGCGCGCCTGCCTCGCGCGGCGTCGAGCCTTGCGCGTCGGCGATCACGATCAGCATGCTTGGCGTGTGCGCGTCGAGCATCGTCCGCATGCGGGCCGACAGCGCGATCATGCGGCGGCTCCCGCATTGCTCATCGCCCGCAGACGTTCGATGGCGAACAGCACGCGCTCGGGAGTCGCGGGCGCATCGAGACGTGGACAGATCTTGTGATCGGCCACGCTGGCGACAGCGTCGGACAAGGCATGCAGCACCGTGATTGCCAGCATTAGGGGCGGCTCGCCGACGGCCTTCGAACGATACACGGTCGGCTCACGGTTTTCCGACCAGTCAGCAAGCTCCACATTGAAGATGCGCGGGCGGTCCGACGCGACGGGAATCTTGTACGTAGAGGGTGCGTGCGTGCGCAGCCGACCCTTGTCGTCCCACCACAATTCTTCGGTGGTGAGCCAGCCCTGACCCTGCACGAAGCCGCCTTCGATCTGGCCGCGATCCAGCGCCGGATTTAGCGACCGCCCGACGTCGTGCAGAATGTCCACGCGCTCGACCCGATATTCGCCCGTGAGCGTATCGACGGATGTTTCGGCGACCGCAGCCCCATAGCTGAAATAATAGAACGGATGGCCGCGTCCCGAGGCGCGGTCCCAGTGAATTTTTGGCGTCTTGTAGAAGCCCGTCGCCGACAGCGGCACGCGCGCCATATAGGCGGCCTGTGTGGCCTGCGAAAACGACATGCTGTGCGCGCCGCTCGTCACGCGATTGCGGTCGAACACAATCGAGTCCGTCGAGACTTTCCAGTGCGCGGCGAGAAATTCCGACATGGCGAGCTTGATCTTGCGACAGGCGTCGACCGCCGCCATGCCGTTGAGGTCCGCGCCCGAGGACGCCGCCGTGGCCGACGTATTCGGCACCTTGCCGGTGTTGGTGGCGGTGATGCGGATGCGGCCGACGTCGATCTGGAATTCATTGGCGACGATCTGCGCGATCTTCTGATGCAGGCCCTGACCCATCTCGGTGCCGCCGTGATTGATCTGCACCGAACCGTCGGCATAGACCAGCACGAGCGCGCCGGCCTGATTGAACCACGACGCCGTGAACGAGATGCCGAACTTCACCGGCGTCAGCGCCAGTCCGCGCTTCACGATTCTGTTGCGGGCGTTCCAGTCGCGGATTTCGACGCGTCGCGCGCGATAGTCCGATGAGACTTCGAGTTGCTCGACCAGCTGGCCGATGATGTTGTCTTCGATCGTCTGATGATAGGGCGCGACGTTGCGATCCGAGACGCCGTAGAAATTCAGCTTGCGGATGTCGAGCGCATCGCGGCCGGTGGCGAACGCGATCTCCTCGATGACTCGCTCCGCCGCCAGCACGCCCTGCGGTCCGCCGAAACCGCGAAACGCCGTGTTGGAAACCGTGTGGGTGCGGAGCGGCTCGGAGACAGCGCGCACCGCCGGATAGAAATAGGCGTTGTCGCAGTGGAACAGGGCGCGATCCGTCACCGGCCCCGACAGGTCGGATGAAAATCCGCACCGCGCCGCCAATACGAAATCCGCCGCCAGTATGCGGCCGTCTGCGTCGAAACCTATGTCGTAGTCGGCGACGAAATCGTGCCGCTTGCCGGTGGCGATCATGTCTTCGTCGCGATCGGGCCGGCACTTGACGGCGCGCCCCAGCTTCTTCGCCGCGATCGCCGCGATGCAGGCGAACAGATTGCCCTGCGTTTCCTTGCCGCCGAACGCGCCGCCCATGCGGCGCACCTCGACCGTCACAGCATGCGATGGCACGCCGAGCGCATGCGACACCATGTGCTGCACCTCGGTGGGATGCTGCGTCGATGAATAGACCGTCACATCGCGGTCTTCGCCCGGAATGGCGAGCGCGATATGGCCTTCGAGGTAGAAATGATCCTGCCCGCCGATCTCCATCGACGCCTTTATCCGCTTGGGAGCCGCTGCGAGGGCTGGCGCGACATCGCCGCGTTCGAGCTTCATGCCGGTAACGACGGTGTCGGAGCCTGCGGCGCGCGATGTCGCGCGTTTCGGCAATCACGGCGAACATTGGCTGACCGTGGAACATTACCTCGCGTTCGGCGAAGATCGGATCGTCATGCAGACCGGCGGGGGAGACGTCGTTGACGCCCGGCACATCTTCATGGGTCAGAACGCACAGCACGCCCGGAACGGCGCGAACGGCGCTCAGGTCCATCGACACAATCGTCGCATGGGTGCGTGTCGACAGGCCGAGGCCCGCATGCGCGAGGCCGACGGGCTCGGGCATGTCGTCAATATAAAGCGCCGCGCCAGCGACATGCTTGTGAGCGGAATCGTGTTTGGCGGATGTATGCGCCGCGCCTTCGATCGGCTGCGCGGCCGCCGTCACAGGCTCATGCATCGGCGAGATTCCTGAGAAGGCCCGCAACCCGCGTCGGCGCCTGCGACGATGCGGTCTCGATTGCAAAGCGGCGAAGCAGATTGGCGGCGACGACGGAGCGATAGCGCGCGCTGCCGCGCCAGTCACTCAGCGGCGCGAAGTCCTGCGACAGGGCCTGCGCGGCAGCCTCGGCAGAAGTGGCCGACCACACCTGATCGATGAGCGCCGCCTCCGCCTGCGCAGCGCGTTTCGGAATTCCAGCCATGCCGCCGAATGCGAGTCGTGCGTCCGTGACGATGCCCTTCGCGTCGAGCAACAAACGGAACACGCCACAAACGGCAGTGATGTCTTCATCAAATCGCTTCGACACTTTCGACGCGTGAAAAAGCGCATTTGCCGGCAGCGTCGGCACCATAATGCGTTCGACGAATTCGCCGGGCCGCCTATCCTGCTTGCGATAATCGAGAAAAAATGAGTCGAGCGGCAATTCGCGTCGTTCGTCGCCGCGTCGCAAACCGACGCGCGCATCGAGTGCAATTAGCGCTGGCGGCAGATCGCCAATCGGCGAGCCGTTCGCCACATTGCCGCCGATGGTGCCAGCATTGCGAATCTGCTCGCTGCCGAAGCGGCGCATCAATTCGTCGAGATGCGGATGAATGTCGGCGAGCGCCTTGCGCACGCGGTTGAGATCGACCATGGCTCCGAACGCAATCGCAGAGCCCGCATCTTCGATCCGCCTCAGCTCGTCCAGCCGCGCCAGCGAGATGAGAATCTTCGGCCGCTTCAGCTCCTTGGTGATCCACAAGCCTGCATCGGTGCCGCCCGCCAGCACAACGGCGTCCGAATGTTCGGCATAGAGCGATGCAAAATCCGCCACGCTGGCAGGAGCGAAGAGGCGGCTTTTCGCACCCGCGATTTCGACAGTTGCGTCGTCGTGCAAACCTGCGAGCCGCGCCGAGATCGTGGCTCGCGCCGTCGTGATCGCGTCGTTCGCCTTGCCGTCGCAGGCCGCAAGCGCCGCGTCGACGATCGGCCGATAGCCCGTGCAGCGGCAGAGATTGCCGGCGATCACGTCTTCGACGCGTTGATTGTCGGGCGCGCCTTCTTCAAGATGCATCGCCAGCAGCGACATCACGAAGCCGGGCGTGCAGAAGCCGCATTGCGAGCCATGCAGATCGACGAGCGCCTGCTGGATCGGATGCAGCACGCCGTCTCGCGCGAGGCTCTCGACCGTCAGGATCTGGCAGCCATCCAGCGTCGCCAGCAGGCGGATGCAGGAATTGATCGCCGCATAGCTCACCGCGCCATCGACCAATTGGCCGACCACGATGGTGCAGGCGCCGCAGTCGCCTTCGGCGCAGCCTTCCTTCGTGCCGATGCGGCGGCGGTCCAGACGCAGCCATTCGAGTAGCGTCATCGTCGGCTCGAAGTCCGAGAGGTCGTGGAGTTCGTCGTCCAGCAGAAAGCGGACGGAGCGGCGCGTCATACGTGTCTCCTTCGCGCCGAGCCTATCAAGAAACAGGCCAGCGGTCGCGCTTCAGGTCGAGGCCTCGGTCATGAAACGCCGCCAGCCGCCGAATTCGCTGATCTCGCGTGCGCCCACAAGTCCTTCCGGCTCAGCCAAAAAGCCTTTCGCGCGCGTGCCATCGGCCAGCAGGATCGTTCCGATGCCAAGCGGCGCCGGAATGCCGGCCACGAAGGTTCCGAACGCCTGCGGCGTCAGCGTCCAGACTTCCGTATCAATCGCCACGCCTGCGCCGTTGGCGACGCGCAACAGGCCGGGTCGTTTCGGCGGACCGCCCGCCAGCGCATAGAAACGATAGCTCGGCTCGGTCTTGACCGCGCGGGAGAATTGCGCGCCCAGCGTTTGCAACTCGTGGTTCAGCGCCATGCCGGAGAGATGCGCGCCCACCACCACAAGTTCAAGACCCTTAGGCTTCGCGGCTTCCGCCGGAGGAGGCAACGCACGCTTCGACTTGCCGGAACCAACGCCAGCACGGCGATGGAACGCGTCGCCGAGCGCGGCGATCTTCGCGTCCTGTCCACGTGGGGCGATCAGCGTCACGCCTGCCGGAAAGCTATCGCTGCGGAAAGGTCCCGGCACCGCGATGGCGCACATGTCGAGCAGGTTGACGAAATTCGTCCAGCGGCCGAGGCGCGCATTCGGCGTCAGCGGGTCGCGCTCCAGATCGGCGACGGTCGGGGGCGTCGGAATGCTCGGCACCACGAGCGCGTCGATCGAACCCATTACGCGGTGCGCGTATTGCTCGAAGTCCTTCATCTGGTAGGCGGCGTCGAACGCGTCGGTGGCCGAAAACTTCAGCGCGCCTTCGATGATGCCGCGCGTGACGGGCAGAACGTCGGCGCGGTTCGTCGCCAAAAAGCCGCGGATTGCCGCGTGCCGTTCCGCGACCCACGGTCCTTCGTAGAGAAGGCGCGCAGCCGCCAGCAGCGGCGTCATGTCGATCTCGACAAACGATGCGCCCATGGATTTGAGCATATCGCACGAGGCCTGCCACGCGGCGGCGGCCTTTTCGTCGCCGAAGAATTCGAGGTCAGCTGCGCGCGGCACACCGCAGCGCCAGTGCGGCGTAGCTTGCGGCAGAGCCCCGAACCTAATGGGGCGCTGGAACGCGTCCTCCGCGTCCGCCTTCGTCATCACGCGATAAATGGTCCACGCATCGTCGACGTTGCCAGCGAAGATCGAAACGCAGTCGATCGACTTGCAGGCCGGCACGACGCCGCGCGACGACACCGCGCCTACAGAGGGTTTCAGGCCGACGAGATTATTTAGCGCCGCCGGGACGCGCCCGGACCCCGCCGTATCGGTGCCGAGCGCAAAGCTGACGAGATCTTGCGCCACCGCCACAGCGGAGCCGGAACTCGATCCGCCCGGCACGATGTTCGGGTCAAATGCATTCTTCGGCGCTGTGCCGGGCGTCCGCACGCCGACAAGTCCCGTGGCGAACTGGTCGAGATTGGTCTTGCCGATCGGGATCGCGCCCGCATCGATCAGGCATTGCACCGCGAAGGCGTTCTGGGCTGGCGTGTAGGCAAATGCTTCACATCCTGCCGTAGTTGGAAACCCTGCGGCATCGATGTTGTCCTTGATGGCGAACGGCACGCCCCATAGCGGCCGCGACGGATCATAGGTTCCTAGCGCCACAGCGGCGGCGCGTGCGGCCTCGCGCGTCGCCAGCGACAGGAAAATGCCCGGATCAGCGAGCGCCTCGATGCGATCGTAGACGACGTCGATCGTCGCGGCGGGCGTGTGACCGGCTGCGTAGCGCTGGCGCAGCGAGGCGATATCGAGGCTCAGATCTTCCATGTCTATCCCGGTTTCAGGTGCTGGGTTTGGCGTCGAAGCCGTAAGTGGCGGCGAAGCGCGAGGCAAAATAATCGCCGGCCGTGATGGGCGGATAAAGCGCAGGCCGATCGGCGCTGACGCAGGCGGGCAGGGGCTCCACCATGGCCTGCGCGTTCGGATCCAGAAAGAACGCAATCGAATAGCGTTCGCGGCCGGCCGGAGAGATCACCCGATGCGGAGTCGAGACATAATAGTCGTTACTCCATCGCATGAGGCAGTCGCCGATGTTGCACACGAACGCGCCCGGAATATAGGGCACGTCGATCCATGTCCCGTCGCGGCGGCGCGCCTGCAGGCCGCCGGCGTCGTCAGTCAGCAAAATGGTCAGGTTGCCGTAGTCCGTATGCGCTCCGGCCCCGAGCCGCCCGGCAACGTCAGGCAGCGGCGGATAGTGCAGCAGCCGCAGCGTCGCCATCGGGTTTTGCAGCAGCGGATCGAAATAGGTCGGCGCCAGCCCGAGATCGACCGCGATGGCGCGGTGAATGTCGAGCCCCAGCCGATAGACGTCGACAAAATAGGCCCGCATCGCTGCACGAAAGCCGTCGAGGCGCGGCCAGTACGCTGCATCAGCTTCTGCCGGGGAGGCCGGATCGAGGCGGATGTTGAACGCCTCCTTGCAATCAACCGGCGCGCCTGGGTCCAGCGCTTCCGTGTCGAGCCCAACATAGCCGCAATTATCCGAGGCGGCCGAGATCGCCAGCGCCGCCTTGTCGGCGGCCGGCAGGGCGAAGAAGCGGCGCGACCATGCGAACATCGGTTCGATGGACGCTTCAAGCCCGTGTCGGCTGACATAAAAGAATCCCACATCGCGGCATACGCCGCCGATCTCCCGCGACAGGCGGGAGAGATTTTCGGCGTCGGTCGATCCGGGGGCGTGAAGCTCCACGACAGGCGGCATCAGGCATCCATTCGTTGTTGGCGAGCACAAGCAAGAGCCGTGCTCAGTTTTCGTTCAACCGGCAACCCGTTTGGTGGCACGGGGCTTGATTTGGAAATTCCTGACGCCTGCGCGCGCGGAGCCCTGAATGAAAAAGTTGCAGACTGCCCGTCTTCTGGACGGCGCCAAAGGCGTCGAAATCGCCTTTGAGGGCGATAGTATCGCGCTGATGTCCCCCGTCGAAGGTGGAGGGGGCCTGCTGGCGATCCCGCCGCTCGCAAACGCCCACGATCACGCGCGGCCGCTCTCCACCACGTCGTTCGGCGCGGCCGGGCGGCTGCTGGAGACGTGGCTGCTCAAACTCGCGGCCATTCCGGCCATTGATCCCTATCTGGGCGCGGCGGCGGCGTTCGGACGCGCGGCGCTCGGAGGCGCCGGTTCGGTGATGGCGCATTACACCAAGCTCAACGGCCCCATGTCGCCGGTCGATGAGGCGAGCGCGGTGGCGCGCGCCGCAGCCGATGTCGGCGTGCGGGCGACGTTTGCGATGTTCATGCGCGATCGCAACCCGGTCGTGTACGGGGCGACGCAGGACGCGTTGGGATCGGCGCCGTCCGAGGCGGCAGCGGTGATCGAGCAGACGTTCGGCAATCCGATGTTGTCCGTGAAGGAGCAGATCGAGCGCGTCGAGGCGATTGCGGCCGCCTGCGAGGGGCCGATGTTTAACGTCCAATATGGTCCGAACGGCGTGCAATGGTGCTCCGATGAATTGCTGACCGCCATAGCGGAAGCCTCGGCCCGCACCGGCCGCCGCGTCCACATGCATCTGCTGGAGACGAAATATCAGCGCGCCTGGGCCGACCAGAATTTCCCCGGCGGCGTGGTGCGGCATCTGCGCGACATTGGCCTGCTGTCGCCGCGTCTGGCGTTGGCGCATTGCGTCTACGCGCGGCCCGGCGAACTCGAGATGATCGCCGAAGCTGGCGCGACCATCGTCACTAACGCCAGTTCGAACCTGCATCTGCGGTCCGGCGTCGCCCCCATCGGCGAGGCGATCCGGCGTGGTTGCCGCGTCGCGATGGGCATCGATTCCTCGGCGCTTGATGAGGACGATGATATTCTGCGCGAATTGCGCGTCGGACATTTCCTGCACGGCGGCTGGGGGTTCGACGAAACCATTACGCGCGAGGCGTTTCTGGCCACCACGATCGCCAACGGGCGCTTCGCCAATGGCGCGCCAGGCGCGGGCCTGCTGGCGACGGGCGAACCGGCGGACGTCCTGCTGCTCGATCTGGCGAAAATGGACCGTGACGCGCTGATGCCGGTCGAACCGCTCGATTTTCTCTTCGCGCGCGCCAACGCGACACATGTGGTCGAAATGCATGTGGCGGGCAGGCTGATCGTCGAGCGCGGCCGGCTGAGGGGCTTCGATCTTGACGCTTTGCAAAACGAACTGCGGGCGCAGATCCGGTCGCGGATGCCGGGCAGGGCGGCTTTTCTTGGCGCCTGGCCGAAGTGCGAGCCGGGCATCGCGGCGTTCTACCGCGATCGTCTGGGGTGCTGTTAAGTAGCCTAAAGCTCGGCGACGGGCGCTTTTACGACGCCGCGCGCTTCCAGCCAGCGTGCGGCGCGCAAGGCCAGATCCTCGCGCCACGGCGCCGCGATAATCTGCACACCGATCGGCAGCCGCTCGCCCTTCGTCCACACTGGCACGCTGACAACAGGAAGACCGATGAACGAAATCGGCTGCGTGTAGATGCCCATATTGGCCCGGACCGCCATTTCTACGCCATCCAGCACCATCATTTTCTGACCGATGCGCGGCGCGCGCCGAGGCGTGGCGGGCGCGAGCACGAGGTCGACATCCCTGAACATCGTCAGCACGGCGTCGCGATACCAGCGCCGGAATTTCTGCGCGCGCACGACCCATGCGCCCGGAACCATCAGGCCAGCGATGAGACGATCTCGCACCTCGATGTCGAAGTCGTCCGCCTGCTTTTTGACGCGATCCGCATGAAGTTCCGCGCCTTCCGCCATGGTGATCAGATAGGCGGCGGCGCGGGCGCGGGCGGCTTCGGGAAACTCGATGTTCTTTGTGTTGCCAAATGCCTTGGCGATACGGTCGACCGCCTCGAAACATTCCGGATCGCCGCCTTTGGCGAAATAGCCGCCAGCGCGGGCGATGCGCAGGCCTTCGATACCCGAGTCGAGCGAATCCGCAACAGATTCAACCGGACGCGCCGCCTGCGCATGATCGAGT
>CANJEY010000035.1 GCA_947472615.1 Beijerinckiaceae bacterium | reverse complement strand
GTTCCTCGCCGCCGCCCATGCTGTCGCCGCGGCCGCCCAGCAGCGTCAGTTCGCCCCGGAAACGCTGCAGAACGACCTCGGTAACCTTGCGCTGGTTGCCGTCCTTGTCGGTGTATTCACGCGACTGCAATTGGCCTTCGATGTAGCAGGTGGAGCCCTTCTTCAGATATTGCTCGGCGATCTTGCCGAGGTTGTCGTTGAAGATGACGACATTGTGCCACTCGGTCTTTTCCTTGCGCTCGCCCGACGCCTTGTCGCGCCAGCTTTCCGACGTGGCGAGGCCGAACGACACGACCTTGTCGCCCGACTGCATGGTCCGCACCTCAGGATCGCGGCCGAGGCGGCCCACCAGAATGACCTTGTTGACGCTGCCAGACATGAGACCCTCCAAACAAACGGCCGGTCTCCCGGCGAATTACCCGCACCATAGACCCGCGCCGTGTCAGCCGTGAGGCGCTGGGGGGCAACATCAGCACTTGTCCACAGGCCGGGGGTGTGGCCACAATGTTCACTTTATGTTCTAAAACACAGAATGACGCTCTGCAAGCAAAAAGTAAGGCCGACGCGAGCGCCGGCCCTCTCTTGCATGAGCGACGCTTCTAGCCCGTCGTAACGGCGGTCTCGATGTCGGCCGGGTCGATTTCCCTGTTCAGGCCGGCGTTCAGCTTGTCGCGGTCGAGTTCGCCTTCCCACCACGAGACAATGATGCAGGCGACGCCGTTGCCGGTGATGTTGGTGAGGGCGCGGCATTCGCTCATGAACTTGTCGATGCCGAGCACAATCGCCATGCCGGGCACGAGTTCGGGCCGCACCGCCGCCAGCGTCGCCGCCAGCGTGATGAAGCCTGCGCCAGTGATGCCGGTCGCGCCTTTCGAGGAGATCATCGCCACGCCAAGGATGACGAACTGGTCTCCCAGCGACAGCGGCACGCCGAGCGCCTGCGCGATGAACAGGGTCGCCAGCGTCATGTATATGTTGGTGCCGTCGAGATTGAACGAATAGCCGGTCGGCACCACGAGGCCGACGACGGACTTCGAACATCCCAGACGCTCCATCTTCTCCATCAATTGCGGCAGCGCCGCTTCCGAAGACGACGCGCCCAGCACGATCAGCAGTTCGTCCTTGATGTAGCTGAGGAATTTCAGAATGCTGAAGCCCGCGATCCGGGCCACGATTCCCAGCACAATCACCACAAACAGGATGCAGGTGACGTAGAACGTGGCGATCAGATAGAACAGATTGCCCAGCGCGCGCGGCCCGAAGAAGCCGATCGTGTAGGCCATCGCGCCAAACGCCCCGATGGGCGCGACCTTCAGGATGATGGCGATCACGCCGAACATCGAATGAGCGATGTCGTCGATGAGATTGCTCAGCGTCTTGCCGCGTTCGCCCAGCGCCATCAGGGCGAAACCAAACAGGATGGCGAAGAACAGCACCTGCAGGATGTCGCCCTTGGTGAAGGCGTCGCCGATCGTGTTCGGGATGATGTTCATCACGAAGTCGATGGACTTCATCTCGGTCGCCTGCTTGGCGAAGCCCGCCACCGCACTGGCGTTGGCGCCGCCGCTGCCGAAGCCCGCGCCCGGCTGCGCGACGTTTCCGACGATAAGGCCGATAAGCAGGGCGAACGTCGAAATGACCTCGAAGTAGATCAGCGCCTTGATGGCGACGCGGCCGACCTTGCTGACTTCGGAAATATGCGCGATTCCCGACACGACGGTGCAAAAGATGATCGGCGCGATTGCCATCTTGATGAGCTTGACGAATCCGTCGCCCATCGCCTTGATCCATTCGTTCTTGGCGAAGTCGGGGAACACGATGCCGACGATAATGCCCAGCACGATGCCGATCAGAACCTGAATGTAGAGAAGTTTGTACCACGGCTTCTTGCCCGCCGGAGCCCCGGCCGTCGCTGTGATGTCCATTTGCGCCCCTTTCTGATTTCCAACTTGTTCAACAATTACGGGCACGAAACGCTAAAGCGCGATCTCCCTTGGCGCTTTTGATCCCTTGTGGCGGGCTGATCAAGCGATTGTTCACAATTCAACCGAAACTCGTCCCCGACTGGCCGGAGTTCTGGCGCAGCCTGTGGATTTTGCAGTGCGGTCATGGCAATCCGCGCCGTATGGCCTAAGTTAGAGACAATCCCCGAAATCCCGTTCCGGCCGAGCTCGCTTCATGCCCATTTCCAAGCCCCGCAAGTCATCGAAGAGCGGGAAGGACAAAACTGCCGCGCCGCCCCTGCCCCTGCCCCTGCCGGGGCTCGACAAACGCCAGCACGACAGCCGCTTCATCACCGTGCGCGGCGCGCGCGAGCACAATCTGAAAAACGTCGATCTGACGATCCCGCGCGACAAGCTGGTGGTGTTCACCGGCCTCTCGGGCTCGGGGAAGTCGTCGCTGGCGTTCGACACGATCTACGCCGAGGGCCAACGCCGCTATGTGGAATCGCTGTCGGCCTACGCGCGGCAATTCCTCGAAATGATGCAGAAGCCGGACGTCGACCAGATCGACGGCCTGTCGCCCGCGATTTCGATCGAGCAGAAGACCACGTCGAAGAATCCGCGCTCCACGGTCGGCACCGTGACGGAGATCCACGATTACATGCGCCTGTTGTGGGCGCGCGTCGGCATTCCCTATTCGCCCGCCACCGGCCTGCCCATCGAGAGCCAGACAGTGAGCCAGATGGTCGATCGCATTCTGGCGCTGCCGGAGCGGTCGCGGCTGTATCTGCTCGCGCCCGTCGTGCGCGGCCGCAAGGGCGAATACCGCAAGGAGATCGCCGAGTTTCAGAAGCGCGGTTTCCAGCGGCTGAAGATCGACGGCCAGTATTACGAAATCGCCGACGCGCCGGTCCTCGACAAGAAACTGAAGCACGACATCGACGTGGTGGTGGACCGCATCGTGGTGCGCGCCGACATCGCCGCCCGACTGGCCGAAAGCCTCGAAACCGCGCTGGAACTGGCCGATGGGCTGGCGGTGATCGAGTTCGCAGATGCGCCTGCGGGGAGCGAGACTGCTCACCCCAGCCCTGCGCCGGCGGGAGGGAAGGGAAAAGGGGGCGCCGCCGCCAATGTCTCGACCCATTACGCCGAAACCCACATCGTGTTCTCGTCGAAATTCGCCTGCCCGGTGTCTGGCTTCACGATTCCCGAGATCGAGCCACGGCTGTTCTCGTTCAACAATCCGTTCGGCGCCTGTCCCACGTGCTCGGGTCTGGGTTCCGAACAGAAGATCGACGCCGAGCTTGTCGTACCAAACGGCAAGCTGACGCTCCGCAAGGGCGCCATCGCGCCATGGGCGAAATCGACCTCGCCCTATTACCTGCAGACGCTGGAAGCGCTCGGCAAGCACTTCAAGTTCCGCCTCGATTCGTCATGGGACGATCTGCCGAAGAAAGCGCAGGATGCGATCCTGTTCGGCTCTGGCGAAGATTCGATCAAGTTTTCCTACGACGACGGTCTGCGCGCCTACGACGTGAAGAAGCCGTTCGAGGGCGTCGTGCGCAATCTGGAGCGCCGCTATCTCGAAACCGAAAGCGAATGGGCGCGCGAGGAAATCGGCCGCTTCATGTCTGCGACGCCCTGCGCGGCCTGTAAGGGCTTCCGGCTGAAGCCCGAAGCGCTGGCGGTGAAGATTGACGGACAGCACATCGGCGAAGTCTCCGAACTCTCGGTGAAATCCGCCGTGGCCTGGGCGACCGATCTGCCGAACCATCTCGACGCCAAGCGCAACGAGATCGCCGCCCGCATTCTGAAGGAAATCCGCGAACGCCTGACGTTCCTCAACGACGTCGGGCTCGAATACCTCACGCTGTCGCGCAATTCCGGCACGCTGTCGGGTGGCGAGAGCCAGCGCATCCGGCTCGCATCGCAGATCGGCTCGGGCCTGACCGGCGTGCTCTACGTGCTCGACGAACCGTCTATCGGTCTGCACCAGCGCGACAACGCGCGACTGCTCGACACGCTGCGGCGGCTGCGCGATCTCGGCAACACCGTCATCGTCGTCGAACATGACGAGGACGCGATCCTTGCCGCCGATCATGTGGTGGACGTGGGGCCGGGCGCGGGCATTCACGGCGGCAAGATCATCGCCGAGGGTAAGCCGTCGGACATCATGTCGAACCCGAAATCGCTGACCGGGCAATATCTCACCGGCGCGAAAATGGTGTCGCTGCCGCGGGCGCGGCGCAAGGCGCAGCCGGGCCGCAAGCTGAAAGTAGTCGGCGCGCGCGGCAACAATCTGAAGAACGTCACGGCGGAGATTCCTCTGGGCACCTTCACCTGCATCGCCGGCGTTTCAGGCGGCGGCAAGTCGACCCTGATCATCGACACGCTCTACAAGGCCGTGGCGCGGCGATTGAACAATGCGCTCGAACATCCTGCCCCGCACGATCGCGTCGAAGGGCTCGAACATCTCGACAAGGTGATCGACATCGACCAGTCGCCGATCGGCCGCACGCCGCGCTCGAACCCCGCGACCTATACGGGCGCGTTCACCCCTATCCGCGAATGGTTCGCTGGCCTGCCGGAAGCCAAGGCGCGCGGCTACCAGCCGGGCCGCTTCTCGTTCAACGTGAAGGGAGGACGCTGCGAGGCGTGTCAGGGCGACGGCGTCATCAAGATCGAGATGCACTTCCTGCCTGACGTCTACGTCACCTGCGACGTGTGCAAGGGCAAGCGTTACGACCGCGAAACGCTGGAAGTGAAATATCGCGACAAGTCCATCGCCGACGTGCTCGACATGACGGTCGAAGAAGCCGGCCAATTATTCAAGGCCGTGCCGCCGATCCGCGAGAAAATGGAGACGCTGGCGCGCGTCGGGCTCAACTACGTCCACGTCGGCCAGCAGGCCACGACCCTGTCGGGCGGCGAGGCGCAGCGCGTCAAACTGTCGAAGGAATTGTCGCGTCGCTCGACCGGGCGCACGCTCTACATTCTCGACGAACCCACGACCGGCCTGCATTTCCACGATGTGGCGAAACTGCTCGAAGTGCTTCACGAGCTGGTCGATCAGGGCAACACGGTGGTGGTGATCGAGCACAATCTCGAAGTCATCAAGACCGCCGACTGGGTGATCGACATGGGCCCGGAAGGCGGCGACGGCGGCGGCGAAATCGTCGCCATCGGCACGCCGGAGGAGATCGTCAAGAACCCGCGTTCACACACCGGAGCCTTCCTCAAGGAAGTGCTGGCGCGCCGGCCGTTGAACGTAAAGGGGAAAGAGGCGGCGGAGTAATCCGCCGCCATATCTTCAAACGTCAGGCGGGCTTCATTTTGGCGCGGCCCTTGATCACTTCGGCGCGAAGCCAGAAGTAAGTCGCCGCGCAGCCGACCGCCACCGCCAGACCAAGGCCCGTCTGGATCATCATGGCCTGCTGGGTCGGCGAATATGCCGCAGCGACGACAAGCACCAGACCGACAACACCCGTATAGATCACGGAGGTCTTGCGGCCCTGAAGACTGTCGACGCGCGCCACGTTGGCGCGCTCGCCGTCGTCGAGGCCAGAGGCCCGGTTCATTTCATCCTGCTTGTCACGAAAATTGTCGCCGAGAATCTTGCGAAGGTCGGAATCGTTGAGCGCGGCCATGGGTTCCCCGTGTGCTGCAATTTGGAACAGGGCCGGCAGCAGCTTGCCGAACCGTCGTGTTGATGGAGGTGGAGGTGGAGAAACTTCGAGGGTCGACTGTCGGATGGCGTCGCAGACGGTTCCCGGACCGTCGAGGAAGTTTCATCGTCAGCAAGGCGTCGGATCGTGCGCCAAGTCAAGCGCAGTCGCACCGAATTCGTCGCGAAAAAAGGCGGCGCGCGCCAATCTGCACGCGCACCGCCCGACAATATCCCGTAGAGGCCTATTTGCCCTGCGGCGCTGGTTTCTGACCCGCCGGCGTTCCGGGCCGTGTCTTCGGCTGCGTCATCGACGGCGGATCGCTCGCCGGAAACGAATCCTCCAGTTCGTCTTCGAGGCGCTTCTCTTCCTTGTCTTCCTTGACCGGTGCCTTGTGTGGCGCGGCGCCGCCCCGCTCGCGGATCGACTTGTCTTCCTCGGCCTGATGCTTCCCGGGCTTGGTGGTCATGCGCTGCTCCTTCGCCGGAAGATCCGGCTTGCCGATCCAATGCGGCAACGCCCGCGGGGTTCCTCCGAACAGCATGGAACCGCCGGGCCTCGTGTTCGTTTGGCCGTCGCAACATCACGAGGGGACCACGGCGGACGATGATCGCGACGAACGGGTCAGGCAGCGGGCCTATCGCATCTGGATCGACGAGGGACGGCCCGTCGGTCGCGACCGCGACCATTGGGAACTGGCGTCGGAACTCGTGGCGATTGAGGAAAGCCTCGGCGATACGCTGAAGCCGGTCAATCAAGGCCAGACCGGCCCGACAGGCGAGCCAGTCGAACCGCTGCTGGCGATCGAGAACGAAGGCGAATTCCCGACTCTGACCGATCAGGGCGAGCAGGCGGCGCCGAAGCGCCGGGGCAAAGCCCCCCGCCCGGCCAGCGCGAAAAAACCGGTCGAAACGCTCAGAGGTCGATGACGGCAAATCCCATCGCGCGGGCCGCCTCGATCATGCGCCGGTCGTATGTCGCGAGTTCGACCGGCAGACCTCGGCTGCGCAAGAATTCCATCGTCGCCAGATGCATTCCGTCCAGCGTCCGAACGCCGGCCGGCATCGGAGCCAGCGCGCGGGCGAGCGTCATGGAATCAAGATCGAGGAAGTCGATGCGCCCGAGAAGATCGCGCGCGTCCTCCTGCACGCCCGTCGAAGCCCTATAGGCAAAGAGGCGGTTGACCACTTCGTATTCAAGTAATCGGCTCGACAGAACGCGTTCGGCCCACAGATCGTCCGGCGGCGAGACATCTTCCGAAAACAGCCGCGCCAGCACGACGGACGAATCGAGGTAGATCACGACCGATCGTTCCGCGCCTCATCGAAGTCGCGCATCAGGTCGTCGAACGGCATGCAGGGGCGGCGCTTCGGCAACGGCCGATCGGCGGGAGTCCGCGCCAGCGACAGGCGGCCCTCGTCAATCAGTTGCGCGAGAATGCGCTGGCGATCCTGATCCAGATGCGGGTCAATCCCGCGCGGCGGCACGATCTCCGCCACCGTTCGGCCGCGATCCGTCACCCGCACGGTTTCTCCGGCCTCGACCGCCCGGATATGGCGGCTGAGGTCGTTCTTGAGCGCCTTGATGCCCACGGTACGCATGACATTAAAGTGGCCCCTTGTAGCCACCTTGTCAACGCCCTGTTCCGACGCGATAGTCGCAAGGAGAGGGAGAGCAACATGGTCGAAACAGTCCAGATTGTCGTTGGCGGCAGCCCGATGAGCATGTTCGTCGCAACGCCGGCGGGCGGCGGCAAGGGCCCCGGCGTGCTGGTGTCGCACCACCAGAACGGCCTGTCGGAAATGACCCGCATCATGGTCGAGAAATTCGCCAGTGAAGGCTTCACGGCCGTCGCGCCCGACCATTACCATCGCACCCCCGAACTGCCCGACATCGCCGCGAAGAAGAAGGTCGTCACCGACGAGAACCTGATCGTCGACATGAAGGCGGCCGTCGACTGGCTGCGCGCCCACCCGCGCGTCGATCCGAACCAGACCATCATCACCGGCTATTGCATGGGCGGACGCCACACCCTGCTCGGCGCGGCGACCATTCCGGGCTTCCGGGCGGCGGGCGACTTTTATGGCGGCGGCGTGATGAACGCCCGCGGCGGCGGCCCGACGGTGTTCGAGCGCCTGAGCGGAATCACCTGCCCGGTCGGCGGGTGGTTTGGGCTCGACGATCACAATCCGCCCCCGGACGAAGCCCGCAAGGTCGAAGCCGAATTGAAGCGCCTCGGCGTCCCGGTCGAGGATTTCGTTTTCTACAAGGACACCGGCCACGGTTTCATGGACCCCACCATGGGTCCGCCCAAGTACAATGCCGCTTCGGCCGAGGACGCCTGGACGCGCTCGATGGCCTTCTTCCGCCGCTGCCTCGGCGAGGCGCAACGCTCCGCCGCCGAATGAGCTACGACGATGGCATTGTCCGCGACGGCCTGAAAGCGGGCGACCTGGTGGTGGTGACGGGCGCGGGCGGCGGCTTCGGCCGCGCCTTCGGCCGGCGCTTCGCCAAACTCGGCGCACACCTCGCGTTGTGGGAAATCAACCGCGAAAACGGCGAAGAGACCCTGCGTCAGGTGCGGGAACTGGGCGCGGAAGCTGAGTTCTACCCTGTCGACCTCGCCGACCGCGACGCCATCGGCAGGACTGTCGCGGCGACGCAGGCGCGGTTCGGCGCGCCCTATCTGTTGATCAACAACGCCAGCATCTACCCGCGCTTCGACGTGCTCGACATGGACCCCGACGTCTGGGACCGCACGTTCCGGATCAACATCACTGCGCCGTTCCTGATCTCGAAGGCCTTTGGCCCCGGTATGATCGCCAATGGGCGGGGCGTGGTGATCAACATCGCGTCGGGCCGCGGCGTCGAGGGCACGCCCAACGGCGTCGGTTATGCGGCCACCAAGGCGGCGCTGCTCTCCTTCACCAAGACGCTGGCGCTGGAATGGGCCCGCAAGGGGATCAGGGTCAACGCCATCATTCCGGGAGTTTCGTTCACCGCTCAGCCGATGGAAAACGCCACGGCCGAGGAAGTGCTGGAACGCGGCCGCAAGCAGATCCCGCTCGGGCGGGTTGGTTTTCCGGAGGACATGGCGGGACTCGCGGCGTTCATGGCGGGCCCGGATGGGGCGTACATGACGGGCCAGGCGGTGGCGATGAACGGCGGGCGGGTGCTGTTGCCGTGAGTCATATTCATGCTAATTCAAATTATTATCCGATATTTTGAATGTCGTTTCTAACCCGGTCAGCACAGACTTTTCAGTCGGAAGCCTTTGTCCTGGGGAACAGCCTTGGAAGGACACACCAGAATGCCGGAATAGGCGAGGCCACGTGCAGAGCCCGCCGCGGCGACAGGTCGGGCAATTACAAACGGACCGCGCTGCGCATCCTACTCCGCCGCCGCACGTTCATCGCTCGCCAGCCATGTCTCCAGATCGCGCTTGGCGCGCTCGGTCAGCGCCCGCTTCCGGGCCGCGCCCTTTTCGGGGCCGCGTAACCGCCTGCCATCTGGCGACACGACCGCCTCGGTCAGCGGCGGGAACAGCCCAAAGTTGACATTCATCGGCTGAAACGACTGCGGACCGGCGTCGATGGTCTCGATGTGGCCGCCGGTGATGTGGTTGATCAGCGCGCCGATCGCCGTCGTGGTCGGCGGAACCGCGGCCGCCTCGCCCCGCCGCTCCGCCGCCGCCATGCGGCCAGCGAGAAGCCCGATGGCGGCGCTCTCCACATAGCCCTCACAACCGGTGATCTGGCCGGCGAACCGCAGCCGCGGCTCCGCCTTCAGACGCAACTGGCCGTCGAGCATGCGCGGCGAATTGAGGAACGTGTTGCGGTGCAGCCCCCCGAGTCGGGCGAACTCCGCCTGTTCCAGCCCCGGTATAGTGCGGAACACCCGCACCTGATCGGCATGTTTGAGCTTGGTCTGGAACCCGACCATATTATACAGTGTTCCCAAAGCATTATCCTGCCTTAGCTGAACCACTGCATAAGGTTTTGGAGTTGGGTTATGCGGGTTCGTCAGACCGAACGGCTTCATGGGCCCGTGCCGCAGAGTCTCGCGGCCGCGCTCGGCCATCACCTCGATCGGCAGGCATCCGTTGAAATATGGCACGCCTTCCCAGTCCTTGAAACCGATCTTTTCGCCGGCCAGCAGGGCGTCCACGAAGGCCCCGTACTGGTCGCGGTCGAGCGGACAATTGATATAATCCGCGCCGGTGCCGCCCGGCCCCGCCTTGTCGTAGCGCGACTGAAACCACGCCTTGTCCATATCGACGGAGTCCCGATGCACGATCGGCGCGATGGCGTCGAAGAAGGCCAGCGCCGCCTCCCCGGTCGCGGCCAGAATGGACTGCGCTAGTGATGGCGACGTCAGCGGCCCGGTCGCGATGATGACGTTGTCGCCCGGAATGTCCTGCAGCGAATTGATTTCGTTGCGGTCGATCTTGATCAGCGGCTCCGCTTCGATGGCGGCGCTGACGGCCGCCGCGAAGCCGTCGCGGTCCACAGCCAGCGCGCCGCCCGCCGGCACCTGATGGGCGTCGGCGCAGCGCATGATCAGCGAATCCAGCCGCCGCATCTCGTGGTGCAACAGGCCGACCGCGTTCGAAACGGAATCGTCGGACCGGAACGAGTTGGAGCACACAAGCTCAGCCAATCGATCGCTTTGATGCGCCTCGGTTTTCCGCACCGGACGCATCTCGTGCAGCACGACCGGAGCGCCCGCCCGGGCAATCTGCCACGCCGCCTCGCTGCCGGCGAGGCCGCCGCCCACAATGTGGACGGGTTCAAGTTTGCGGGTATTCGGGGGCAGCGCCATCCGGGTTCATTAAGCGCTTCCGCGCCCCGCGGCAACGATCAGAGCTGGGGTCGTCCTGAACAGCAAAACGCCCGCCGGGGGAGGACCGGCGGGCGTTCTGATCGGCGGACCGGAGGGAGCACCCGGGAAATCCGCCGGTAACTCAGGTCTTTAGAAGCCGACGCTCTTGCGTGCGACGAGTTCGATGTCGGCGCGGCAAATGCCGAGGTCGTGCAACTCGCGGTCGCTGAGCTGCGATAGCTCCCGTACCGAATGACGATACCGGCGCCAGGCGCTGAACTTGGCGGTGATGGACTTGAGAGTCATGGTCGAATTCCTTCTCGCGGTCGCCGCGCGCGCCGGAAGCAGCGGCTCGCGTCAACTGGATTTGATGCAACGCAACATAGACGTTCGCATTGCAGCAAGAAAGGTGGGGGACTGTAATCCTGCCATGCAAAAGCGTCATGGCTCATTCACGAATTGTTTAGAAATCCCCCTGAAATGGCGATGAGTCTCGATCGTCCTGTCCTAAACTGTGAAATCAAACCTCATTCGAGCGCTCGCTGAGCTACAAGCCCCGCGAATTTCGCACGAATTCGACTTTCGGCAGACGTCGCCGTTCAGGCCTTCAGCCGAATGGGCGCCGGTCGACCAACCACTTCGAAACCATCCGCGGTCAGTTCGATCGGTCCTCTCGCGGGGCCGACAGTCCATCGCGCCGTCGACACGATGCCGCCGAACGAGAAGATGTGCGACGCGACCTCGCCCCAGTCGCCGTTCAGGGTCGCCTCCGCGACCTGCCGGATCTGCGGATCGGGCGAGACGGAACGGAACGCCTGCTTGATGAGCCCGCTCCGCTTTGCCAGCGTCTCGGCCGAGGCGCGCACCCCGCAGCGGCGGGCGAAGCTCAGCCACGACATCAGGCTCGTGGGACCAGCGAAGCCGACCCGCACCGGAGCGTTCACCCCCCTCGCCCGCAGACGCGTCAGCCAGTTCAGCACAGGCTCGGCCTCGAAGCAGAACTGCGTCACGATATGGGTATCGATCCCGGCGCTCTGGGCCGCGGCGAGTTTTGTCACCAGCGCGCATTCCAGTTCGTCGTCGCCGACGACCGGATGTCCATCCGGGAATCCCGGCAGGCCGATTTCGAGAATGCCGCTGTCCTGAAGAACGCCGCTGTCGATCACCTGCCGGGCGTCGCGCACGCTCCCCAGCGGGGTCGCCATGTCGCCGCCGATCAGCATCACGCAGGTGACGCCGGCCTCGCCATGCAGGCGCTTCAGCAGCGTCGCAATCGACTCCAGATCGGCGTGATGGCGGGCCGCCACATGCGGCACCGGCTCCAGACCGGCGCGGCGCACGGCCACGGCGGTCTCGACGATTTCCATCGGATCGCGGTTCGGCAGCGCGGTGAGATAGACCTCCGCGCCCGCCGGCAGGATTGCGCCGAGTTCCTGCACCTCGGCGGCGGATGGACGGGTCGCCTCGATCGAGGCCTGAGACATGAAGTCGGCGATCCGCCGGCACAGCGCGGGCGGCGCGACGATCGGCGGGGCGGGCGTAGCCTGAAGCACCTTGATCATGGCTGTCTCCCCGTTGGTCAGTCCCGGCGGCGCGAGATCACGTAGGATTCGTCGTAGAACCAGAGTCCATTGTGCGTCTGCAGAACGTCCCGGGTGGCGTCGAGGTAGGCGCCGTTCGCCACCACGGGAGCCAGACGGTCGTCCTCGATCTGCGCCACGTAGATGGCGGCGTTCCAGGCGGCGAACAGCGTCGATGTGCCGATCGAGCCCTCGACCTCAGTGGGCAACGTGTGCATTTCGTAGTGAAACACCGAGCGGGCGTCCGAATTGGCGTTGAAATTCAAATCGCGGCCTGCCGCCCCGAGTTCCGTCTTCACGGCTTTCAGCAATTCGTGCCGGTCGGTGGTGAACGGATTGTCGTCCGGCCAGACCTTGCGGATGATCTCCATGCCGGGATCGTTGCCGAAGGACTGGATCCCGATTAGCCGTCCGCCTGGCCCCAGCGCCCGCGCCAGCGGGGCGATGACGCGCTTCGCCTTGAATTCCGTCGCGGCGCGCGCCCGGTAGGGCTGCGAGGCGATGACCAGATCGTAATTGGCCGTCGTCGCCCCCAGTCGGGGAATGATCGGATCGAGCAGGAAGCGATGATCCTCGCGGTAGAGCACCAGCACGGTCGGCCGCTCGTAAACCGACGCACCGGTGCGCGGATTGACGGTCGCCTTCCAGTTCTCGGCCAGAAACGGCTCCAGAGCGGTGATCTGCTGCTCGAAGGAGTGGGACGTGTTGCCGCGCAGAGCAACCTCGTGCCAGACGAGGCTCGAGGCCGCCGTCAGCGACCGGACCGACAGGCGCGGCGCTTCCGCATAGGCCATATTGGTCAGCACCAGCACCGTGCCGGGATGTTCGAAGAAGCGGTCGGCGACCTTTTGCAAAGCCAGACGCACGTCCTCGACGCTGATCTCCTTGCCCACGATATAGAATGGGACATTGGGGAACCTGTCGTGCATCGACCGCATGACGCGCGTCAGCACAGACCCGTCGCCGACGCCGGCGTCGAACACGCGGACGGCCGGCGGCTTGGGGTGGATGTTGCCGAGTTCGTGCGAAACGCGGTTGGCGATTTCCCATTTCTCACTGCAGGTGTTGACGAACAGCAGATATTTCTGCCGGTTGTCGTAGAAGCGGAAATTGCTGCGCGCGTCGGTGGCGCTGGTCAGCATCGCGGACGCAACGCTGCGCGGAATATCCACCCCCAGCGTTGATCCGGCAGAATCGGCCTGCCCACTTGTGGGATTTTGCCCATTAACGTGGGAGCCGTTCGCAGAGGACGAGCGGCGAACTCGCGTCACGACCGCCTGCCGGCCATCGCCGGGCGGATGCGCCACGATATATTCCTTGATCCGCGCCAGCGTGTCCGTGGTGATGCGTCCGCCATCGCGTAGGCGCGACACCAGCTTGCCGTCATTTATCGAGGCACGTCCGAAGGTTGATTCGGCCAGCCCCGCCTGACGGCAGTAATCGCTGATCTCTTGCAAAAGCTCTTCGGCCCGCATCTTCCCTCCCGGCCGATCGGGGCGAAACCTGCCCGGACGGAATTCCGTTCATAGGGAAAACGTGTTCCTGATCGCCAAATGGGTCAACCATGAAATTGCCCAAATTCATCGTGGGATTAAAATGGGATTTACTGATCGGTGGGCTCGCCATCCCGAAGCCATGCGTTGTGGCGCAGCCTCCGGCGCGGTAAGGTCTGCCGTCAGCGGCCCGGGAGTCGCCGAAAGGATCCGCCATGGCCATCAAATTCGTCGACGTGACGTCGGGGTCGTCGCCCAAAACAGCCAAGCCGAAGGAAGCCGCCAAGCCGGCCTCCAAGTCCGAAGCCGCCGCTGAAGAGCAGGCTCCGGGTCTCGCCTTCGAAAAGCCCGCTGCCGCCAAGGCGCGCAAGGCCGCCGCGAATGGCGAAGCGCCCGAAAAGGGCAAGGCCAAGCAGAAGTTCGGCAACAAGAAAAAAGGTTGATCCGCCAGAGCGGAACAACCCTACCCCGCCCGCGCCTCAGCCGCGCGGGCGCGTCGTGATAGCGAGCGTCACCGGCGTGCCGGACGCGACCTTTTCGAGACTGCGGCGCAGCGTCGCCTCCAGCTTGGCCGGATCCTCGACCTTTTCGCCATGGCCGCCGCAGGCCTCGACGATCTTTTCGTAATCGACACTCGGCGCCAGTTCGACCACCGGCAGTGCGTTTGCCTTCGAGGCGTGGCCGGTCGGATACATGGCGAGGGTGGCGCGGCGCACCGCGAACCACTGAGAATTGTTCATCACGATGGTCAGCGTCGGCAGTTTCTCGGCGCGGGCGACGAAATGCGCGGCGGTCGGAACGCCGAACATGTAGGAGCCGTCGCCGACGATGCCGATGACCTGACGCTTCGGGGCCGCGAGCTTGGCGCCGAGCATCTGGCCGAGCCCCATGCCAAGCGCACCGGAGCTGGTCGACACCCATGAATCGGGCGAATCGAGATCGAGCGCCGGGAACGGCACGCCCAGTTCGTCGCTGATGATGGCGTCCTTCTCCTTCACCTTGTTCAGGCAGGCGGCGAGCCAGAGCGGCGAAATCGGCGCGAGGCCAGACACCTGCTCAATCATGGCCTTGAGCTTGTCGTCCTGCGCAGCGCGCAGGCCGGCGATGGTCTTGCGGCGCGACTCGACGGCCGCCTTGCCCTTCAGGCGGTCGCGCAACGCATCGCGCAGCATGGCGATTGCGGCCGGCGGATCGCCCGCCACCGCCAGATCCATCTCGAACCCGCGGAACGGGTAGCGCGAAAACAGCGGATCGTGCGCGATGTGGATGAACTTGGCGTCGCGGCGCGGCTTGATGTTCAGCGGCATCCACGGCACCGCGGAATCAAGCGCGATGATCAGATCGGCCTTCTCGACGACCGCCTGATTGACGAGGCCGAGATGCATCGGGTTGTTCGACGCCACGTTGTGATAGGCGCCGCCTTGCACGAACATGATGCCGTTTTCGGAAATCAGCTCGCCCAGCGCCAGAAACGACTCCCGCGTCGTGCTCGGATGTCCGGCGATGATCAGCGGCGATTCCGCCTTGGCGATCATGTCCGCCGCTTCCTCGATGGCGGCGGCGTTCGGCACGGCGGCCGTCGCGCCCAGCAGGCGCCCGCGCGGCAGCGGCCCGTGATCGGCGCGCTGCTCGGCCAGCACCTCGCGCGGCAGGCTCATGTAGACCGGCCCCTTCGGGGCGCTCATGGCGATGTCGAGCGCGCGGTTGACCAGCGTGTTCACAGGCTGGCCGGAGCGCAGCTCGTAATCCCACTTCACGTGTTCGCGGACGATGCCGGCCTGATCGAAATTCTCCTGCGCCCAGTGGATCGGCACGTCGCGTGATCCATGCAGACCATATTCGGTGACGGGCGTGCGGCCCGCCGCCAGCAGAACCGGCACATTGTCGCGCGCGGCGTTCATCAGGCCGCAGATCGCGTTGGCGGTGCCGACGTTGACATGGACCATCACGCAGGACGGTTCGCCGGAAATCTTGGAATAGCCCTGCGCCATCGCGATCGCGACGTTCTCGTGCGGTATCGTCAGGAAGGTCGGGATCGGCCGCCCCTGCCCGGTCATCTGCACGATGCTCTCGATGATCGGCGCGAAATCGGTGCCGCCGTTGGCGAAGACGTATTTCACCCCGCAGGCGCTGAGCGCCGACAGATAGGCTTCCGCTACGCTGGTGGTCGGCGCTTCCTGGGTGCTCATGACGATCTCCGTATCTGGCGCCGGTATAGCAGCGCCGATAGCCGCCACAAGCCCGAAGCGGCGAAAGCGCCGCACTGGCGGAGAGGGCCGCGCAAACCTATGTTCGATCTTCAGAAATCGGATTCTCCTCATGCCCCGCGACGCAACCGACGCCACCCACGACCATTCATCGGTCGTTCTGCCCGTCGAGGGAATGACATGCGCGACCTGCGCCGGACGTATCGAAACCGCCCTGAACCGGCTTCCGGGAGTCACGGCCAACGTCAACCTCGCCAATGAGACGGCGCAGATCGACTTCGATCCCGCCCAGACGGCCGCCCCGGCGCTGGCCGAGGCCATCGAGAACGCCGGCTACAGCGTGCCGCACGAAACCCGCGAGCTGACGATCGGCGGCATGACCTGCGCCACCTGTTCGGGCCGCGTGGAGAAAGCCCTGCGGGCGGTGCCGGGCGTGGTGAAAGCCGAGGTCAATCTCGCCACCGAAAAGGCGACGGTCGAGGGCGTCGGGGGCGTCATGCGGCCGGCGGATCTCATTCTGGCGGTCCAGGACGCGGGCTATACGGCCGAGATCATCACCGGCGATGCGGAACGCGACGCCGAAATCGCCCGCAAGGATGAAGCCGCCCGCCGCCGCGAGACGATCCGCATGATCGTCGCGCTGGCGCTCGCCGCGCCGCTGACGCTGCCGATGTTTGGCGTGGAACTGTCGCCGTGGCTACAACTGGCGTTGGCTACGCCGGTGCAGTTCATCATCGGGGCGCGCTTCTATGTGGCGGCCTGGAAAGCTGTCCGGGCCGGCGCCGGCAACATGGATCTGCTCGTCGCGCTTGGCACTTCTACCGCCTATTTCTTCTCGATCTGGCTCATGCGCTCAGGCGCGGGCCATCATGGCCACCTTTATTTCGAGGCGGCGAGCGTTGTGATCGCGCTCGTGGTGCTCGGCAAATGGCTGGAGAGCCGCGCCAAGCGCTCCACCACCGGAGCTATCCGGGCGCTCATGGCGCTGCGGCCAGACACCGCCCGCATCGAGCGCGACGGGGCCGAGGTTGAAGTTCCGGCGTCGGCCGTTTCGTCCGGCGATCTAGTGATCGTGCGGCCGGGCGAGCGCCTGCCGGTCGACGGACTTGTGCTCGACGGATCAAGCGCCGTCGACGAAAGCCTGCTCACCGGCGAAAGCGTCCCGGTCGAAAAGCGCCGCGACGACAAGGTGACGGGCGGTTCGATCAACGGCTCTGGCCTGCTGCGCATCCGTACCACGGCCGTCGGGGCGCAATCGACGCTGGCGCGCATCATCGCGCTGGTGGAGGGCGCGCAGGCCAAGAAAGCGCCCGTGCAGAAGCTGGTCGACCGCGTCGCAGCGGTGTTTGTGCCGGTCGTGCTGCTTTGCGCGCTGGCGACGTTTCTGGGCTGGTGGCTGATCAGGGGAGACGCCTCGGCGGGCCTCATCGCCGCCGTGACCGTGATGGTCATCGCCTGTCCATGCGCGCTCGGCCTCGCGACCCCGACCGCCTTCATGGTCGGCACAGGCGCGGCGGCGCGCGCCGGCATCCTGATCCGCGATCCCGAAGCGCTGGAACGCGCGCACGCCATCGACACAGTCCTGCTCGACAAGACCGGCACGCTCACGCAGGGCCGGCCGAGCGTCACCGACATTCTGGTCGTGGGCGACCTGACGCCCGATGCGTTGCTGCGCCTCGCGGCCTCCGTGCAGCAGGGAAGCGAACATCCACTCGCCCGCGCCTTTCTCGAAAAGGCGGCCGGCGTGCAGCTTGCGCCTGTCGCGGATTTCCGCAGCATCGCCGGACAGGGCGTCGAAGCCTCTATAGACGGCGCGCGCATCGCCATCGGCAACCGCCGGCTGATGAGCGAAAGTCGCGTAGATTTAGCAGAGTTCGAGCAGCGCGCGCAGGATCTCGAAACTGCGGGCCGCACGGTGATGTTCATCGCCGCGCTGACGCCAGCGCCGCGACTGCTCGGACTGCTGGCGGCGGCCGATGTGCTGAAGCCCGAATCCATCGACGCCGTGAAAGCGCTGCGGGCCGCAGGCGTAGAGCCCATTCTCGCCACCGGCGACAACGAGCGCACGGCGCGCGCCGTGGCGGCCAGCGTCGGCATTACGGACGTGCGCGCGGGCGTCTTGCCGGACGGCAAGGCGCGCGAAGTCGAACGTCTGCGCGCCGCCGGCAAGCACGTCGCCATGGTGGGCGACGGCGTCAACGATGCGCCAGCGCTCGCCGCCGCCGACGTCGGCATGGCGATGGGCACCGGGGCGGACGTGGCGATGAATGCGGCGGGAATTACCCTGATGCGCGGCGATCCGCGTCTCGTGGCCGACGCCATCTCGATCAGCCGCGCCACCTATTCGAAAATCAAGCAGGGGCTTTTCTGGGCTTTCGTTTATAATGTCGTGGGGATTCCCCTCGCGGCGTTCGGACTGCTGAATCCGATGTTCGCGGGCGCCGCGATGGCGCTCTCCTCGTTCAGCGTCGTCACAAATGCGCTGTTGTTACGGCGCTGGAAGCCTTCGAAATTTTCAGCCTGATGAAACTTGTCCTCGGCTGAGGCGTTCAATCTACCGCTTCGCCAGTCGGCGAATCGCTCTCAGCTGTCAGGTTGATTTCGTCTGATGACCGAACCCATTTTGTTGACCACGGCGCGCGTGTGCACCTTCAACGGTTCCTATCTGCGCACCAACGCCAGCGGTTTTTTCTTCGAGCGCGGCCAGCGGCTGTTCTTCGTCACCAGCCGGCACGTCATGCAGGATGCGGCCAGCGGTCACCAGCCCGATCGCATCGAGATCGAGGTGCACACCAACGCTTCCGATCTCGGCCAGTCGACGCAATTCTCGATTCCGCTTTACCGAAATGGCAAGCGCCTTTGGCGGCAGGGCGTGGATTCCGCCGGCGAAATCGACGTGGCGGCGATCGAACTCGATCGCAACGCCTTTCCGGCCACCGCCGTTTATTACGCGTTCGGCCCTGCGCATCTTCAGGCGGACCTGCACGATGCTGGGGTCGGATCATCGCTTCTGGTGATCGGCTTTCCGCTCGGCTTCCACGACACGTTGCATCACATGCCGGTCGTCCGGCAGGCGGTCATGGCGTCGTCGTTCGGGCTGCGCTTCAAGGGCCAGGGCTATTTTCTCACCGACGCCCGCACGCATCGCGGCATCAGCGGCGCGC
>CANJEY010000034.1 GCA_947472615.1 Beijerinckiaceae bacterium | reverse complement strand
TCGCCGACATGGATATCGAAGGCATCGACGTGAATCTGATGCTCCCCTCGGGCTGGTTCGGCACCTGGACGACCGGCAATGACGTCGTTCTCGAAATGGCGATGTATCGCGCCTATCACCAGTGGATGGACGATTACTGCAAGCCGTTCCCTGAGCGGCTCGGCGGCGTGATCCTGTGCTGCGCCCGCGACGTGAAGGGCGCTGTCGCCGAAATCCAGAAGTGGGGCAAGGCGCGCTGGGCTTGGAGCGTGTTCGTCTATGCGCCCGCCGGCTATCCGATCGACCATCCGGATCTCGAACCGATCTGGAAGGCGGCTGCCGATTATGATCTCGCGGTGTCGCTGCACACCTTCACCGTGATGCCTCCCTATTCGCCGGGCGGTCTCGACACCTGGGAAAATCTGTGGCTGCAGCGTTCGGCCGCGCATCCGTGGTGCGGCATGCGCAACATGGCGGGCCTCATCGGCGGCGGCATCATGGAACGCTATCCCGACCTGCGCGTCGGCACGCTCGAAGCCGGTCACGGCTGGCTGCCGTTCTGGATGGCGCGCATCGACGAGCATTACGACACGATCCGCTCGGCGCTGCCGGACTATCTGAAGAAGCCGAGTGAATACGTGCTCAGCGGCCGCTACTTCCAGAGCATCGAAGTTCCGGAAGGCGAGGCGCTGACCAAGGCGGTGATGGATCTCGTGGGCGACGACATCCTGATGTACGCGTCTGACTATCCGCACTCGGAAAGCCACTTCCCGGAAACGACCGATTTGATTCTGAAGTGGCAGATGCCGGAAGAGAAAAAGCACAAGCTGTTCTGGAGCAACGCCGTGAAGCTGTTCGCGCGTTGCGGCCTGAAGTAGGACTGGAGGCCGGGAGCGTGCTCCCGGCCTCTCTTTAACAGGCGGATCGAACCTGATGACCGGCGAAGACCACAGCAAGCGCGACGCTCCGCCGGAGCGCATCCTGTTCGAGATTCGCGACAACATCGCTGTCGTCACCCTGAATCGTCCCCAGGCGCGCAACGCGCTGGACGACGCGATGCGCGGCGAGTTCGTCGGCGTTCTCGATCGCATCGCTTCGGACGATTCGATTCGCGCTGTGGTGTTGACCGGCGCCGGCACCGCCTTCTGCGCCGGCGGCGACATCAAGTCGATGCAGCAGCGGCTTTCTGCGCCCGCCGGAAAGGTCGCCATCAATGGCTGGCGGCGGCAGCGCCGCACGCATCATGCGGTCACGTCGCTCCATGCGCTCGACAAGCCGACGATCGCGGCCGTCAACGGCCCTGCAGCCGGCCTTGGCTGCGATCTGGCGCTCGCGTGCGATTTCGTCATGGCGTCTTCGAGCGCCAATTTTCAGATGAGCTACGTGCTGCGCGGCCTCGTGCCGGATGGCGGCGGACTCTATTTCCTGCCGCGCCGCGTCGGACTTGCGCGCGCGAAGGAATTGTTTCTGTCGGCGCGCCGCGTGGCGGCCGATGAAGCGGTTTCGATCGGCCTCGCCGACCGCATGACGAGCCCGGACAAACTTGTCGCTGACGCTGTGCAATGGGCGCGCGATCTGTCAAAGGGGTCCGGCCCGGCGATCTCGCTGACCAAGACGCTGCTCGATAACAGTCTCGAATCGAGTTTCGAAGAGATCTGCGCGATGGGCGCCGAGGCGCAGGCGATTTGCTACACGACCGACGAACATCGCGAATCTGTCGCGGCCTTTCTGAAAAAAGACTGATCGCATGAGCGCCGGCGAGATCGACAGCCTGATTCGGCCCGCCAGCATCGCCATCATCGGTGCGTCGTCCGATCCAAAAAAGACCGCCGGGCGACCGCTGAAATATCTGCGTGCGCACGGCTTCGCCGGTCGCCTGATGCCCGTCAATCCCACCGTCACGTCCATCGACGGACTGCGCTGTTACCCCGACATTGCAGCGCTTCCTGAAACGCCAGACGTGGCGATGGTGTTGCTCGATGTCGTGCGGACCGAGCCGGCGATTGCTCAACTGGCGGCGCGCGGCGTCCAGCACGCGATCGTGTTCAACGGTGGGTATCAGGAGACCGGGCCGGAGGGCGCGGAACGACAGGCGCGATTGAAGGCCGCAGCAGGCCCGATGCGATTGTTGGGTCCGAATACGATCGGTTTGATCAACGTCACGGATCGCATTGCCCTGTCGGCCAGCACGTCGCTCGAAGCGACGGAGTTACAGCGCGGCAGGATCGGGCTCATTTCGCAGAGCGGCGGCGTGCTCGGCTCCATCCTGTCGCGAGCGCAATACAAGGGTATCGGCTTTTCGAAACTGATCGCCACCGGAAATGAAGCCGACTATGAAGCGGCGGATTTCATCTCCTGGTTTGCGAATGACTCCGATACGGAGGTTATCGCGCTTTATCTCGAGACGATCCGCAACGGGGATTTGTTTCGCAAGGCGACGCGCGCTGCAACGGAGGCTGGCAAGCGCATTGTCGCCTACAAGGTGGGACGTTCGGAAGCGGGCGCGCAGTCCGCGTCGTCGCACACAGGCGCTCTGGCAGGCGCGGATTCGATCTATGATGCGCTGTTCCGGCAAACCGGCGTCGTGCGCGCCGCCGACTTTTCCGATCTGCTCGATGTCTCCGCGGCTTTGTCGTCCGGCCGCAAGCTGCATGGTGGCCGTATTGGAATTCTCACGACCACCGGCGGCGCCGGCGCGCTCATCGCCGACGCCTGCGGCGTGCTCGGCTTCACGACTCCGCCGCCCGACGCCGCCACGGCTACAAGACTTGGCGCGCTGATGATCGGCGATGGCGCCGTGCCGGATCGCAATCCGATCGACCTCACGCTGGCTGGTCTGCGCCCCGACATCATGAACGGCGCCATTGATGCGCTGATGTCGAGCGAGGCTTACGATGCGACGGTCGTGATCGTCGGGTCTTCCGGCATCGACCGGCCGGGACTCGTCGCCGATGCGGCGCGCGACAATATCGCCAGACACCGGAGTCCGCTGGCGATCTACGTCAGCCCCTGTGCGCCCAACATCATTCAGGCGCTCAATCGCGAAGGAATTCCAGCCTTCGATACGCCTGAAGGTTGTGCGGCGGCCTTGGCCGCGATGCGAATCCCGGTTCGCGATCAGCAGGCGGACGCGCCAAGAGCGCCGGTTGACGTTTTCGATCTGCGCAGTGGTCGTCTCGACGAAGTCGACAGCCGGCGGCTGTTCGGCCGCTTCGGCATTCCGGGTGTGCGCGAGCGTGTCGTTCATACGCCGCAGGAAGCGGAAGCAGCGGCGCGCGAACTGGACCGACGTGTGGCGATCAAGATTTTGTCGAAAGACTTGGCGCACAAGAGCGATGTCGGCGGCGTCGCGCTGAATATTGTAGCCAACGACGCCGCGCGCGCATGTGCCGAAATGGCGGAACGCGTGAAGACGCACCTGGGCGGCGAGGTTCCAGCCTTCCTCGTTCAGGAAATGGTGAGTGATGGCGTGGAGTTGATTCTCGGCATCGTTCGCGATCCCCGTCTGGGCACGGCCGTCATGCTGGGCGCGGGCGGCGTTCTGGCGGAGCTTCTCGACGATACGTGCCTGCGCATGGCGCCATTGTCGCGCAGCGATGCAGAGGAAATGATCGCTAGCCTACGGATCAGTCCGTTGCTGAGCGGATACCGCGGCCGTCCTGCGGCCGATGTCGTGGCGTTGACGGATGCGGTGCTGGCGTTCTCGCGCCTGGCCTGCGAACTCGGCGACCGTCTGGTTGATGCGGAGATCAACCCGCTGCTTGTGCTGCCGGACGGCAAGGGCGTCATGGCTGTCGACGCCCTGATCGAGATCGCCTGAGGTTCAGCCTGCGGCTCCCGTGAGGGTCCGGCGCGAAAAGATCAGCATCACCAACACGAACGTGGCGCTGATCACCGTCATCACCAGCGCCAGAGCGGCGACCTGCGGGAAGCTGGCGAACGTCCACAGTTCCATCAGCACGCGGCCAATCGCCGGATTGCCCGTGCCGGCGAGCAGCGCGGACGCGGTGACTTCGCCAACGGTGTGGATGAACACGATGATCCAGCCCGCGATCAGTCCCGGCGCGGCGAGCGGCAGCAGAATTTTCAGCAACGTCCGATTTTCCGATGCCCCGAACACACGGGAGGCTTCGGATAATTCATGCCCGATGCTGGCGGCGGCCGACGATGCGGCGCGCGACGCGTAGGGCAGAGCCATGCAGATATAGGCGAGCAGCAGCAGCGCCGTCGTACCATAGAGCTTGAATGGGGCGATGCTGAACGTGAGCAGGAACGCCACGCCGATGACTGTGTGCGGCATCGTCGCCGGCAGGCTCATCACGCTGTCGGCGACGCGGCGGCCGCTCGATTTGTTCTGATGAAAGTAGAGCATGATCACGCCTGCGACTGCCATGCAAATCGTCGCTGTAGCGACGCCGAGCATGAGGCTGTTCATCAGGCTTCCGCTCGTCAGACGGTTGTTGATCAGCACTTCCACGAAGTTCTTGCTGGACAGCAGGCTCCAGTTGATGATCGGCGTCCAGAACGGCTGAAGCGACACGAGCATCAGACCGGTGATCGGCAAGACAGCCGTGACGATCAGATAGGCGATCACAAGGCCTTTCACCGGCCGGCGCCACGCGCCCAGCGTCACGCGCGCGCCGCGCACTCCGCGACCGCCGATGGACGAGTTGCGTTCGCCAGGCGCCACCCAACGCTGCGCCAGCAACAGCAATTGCACCACGCCGACCATGCCGGTGGCGAGCAGCAGTGATGGCGCTGTCTGCGGCGGATAGGTCGACAGCAGGCGATAGATGAACACCGAGAGCAGATCGACGCGCGCCCCGCCTCCCAGCACGAGCGGCACGGAGAACTGGCTGATGCCGGTGATGACACCGAGCAACACGGCGGCCGCTAACGCCGGTCGCACTGCGGGAAGTGTGATCTTGAACAGCGTCTTCAGCGGTCCGCCGGCGAAAACGCGCGATGCTTCCTCAATCGCCGGGTCGACGGCGCGCAGGCCGGCGGAGACGACGAGAAAAACGTAAGGCACCTTGTAGAGCGCCATCATGGCGATGAGGCCGCCCATTGTGTAGATATTGATGGGACCGGAGTCGAGCGCGATGCCCAGCGGCGCAAGGCTCGATCTCATGGCGTAATTCAAAAGGCCCGCGCGCGGATCGAGCAGCACGGCCCAGCCGATGATGCCGGCGATCGGCGGCAGCAGCAGCGATGACAATGGCAGAAGCTCGCCCGACAGGCCAAGATCTGCATCGGTGCGTTCATTCACCCAGGCAATCAGCGATCCGATGACGAGCCCGATGAGCGTCGAGACGATGACGACGAGTGCGGTGTTGTAAAGGACGGTCGGCAACGCCGCGCCGATGTTGCCACTGGTGAGCGCCTTGGCGGCGGCGGGCAGATCGTCCGCCACGCGATACAGCGCAACGCCCATGGGATAGAGAAACAGACAGGCCAGCGCCGCGACCAGAATCCAAACGATGGCGCGCATGAAATCCATCTCGTTGCGCAATCGTGTGTAGGGGTCCGCTCCGCCCGCCGGAAGACTCGCCGCGCCGTCGCTCACGAGATCGCCTCGTCTGCCGGGAAAATCTGCATGAGGTTTGGGTCGATCGAGAAATGCAGCGTCTCGCCTTCGGGATGCGCGGCGCGGTCGCCGACCGTCACCACGAGCGGCGTATGGCCCGACACCACGATCCATTCGAGGTGTGTGCCGAGGAACGTCGAATGTTTCAGCGTCGCCGCGAAGCGATTGTGCGTGGCGGGGATGTCGCGTTCCAGCGTCGCAGCCTCGGGCCTGAACAGGACGATGATGGACTGGCCGTCGCCCTGCACGTTCGGCCCCGCCTTGCCGCGGAAGACCCCGAGCGGCGTTTCCACGACAGCGTAGTCTCCATCGCGCGCTTTCAGCGTTCCGGCGATCTCGTTCGATTTGCCGACGAAGTTCGCCACGTAACGCGATAGCGGGCGGCGATAGATTTCATCACCCTTGCCGAGTTGCGCGATACGGCCGACGCCCATGACGGCGATGCGATCCGCCAGCGCCATCGCCTCGGCCTGATCGTGCGTGACGTAGAGCGACGAGAAGCCGATGTCGCGCTGCATGGTCAGCAATTCGACGCGCAAGCGCTCGCGCACCTTGGCGTCGAGGTTCGACAGCGGTTCGTCGAACAGCACGACGCCTTCGTTCGACACGATCGCGCGCGCCAGCGCGACGCGTTGCTGCTGGCCGCCGCTCATCTGCCCCGGATAGGCGGAGGCGAACGATCCAAGTCCGACCATTTCCAGAACGGTCTTGACGCGCGGTTCGATGTCGCCGGAAGGAACGCGCAAATTCTTCAACGGATAGGCGATGTTTTCGCCGACTGTCATGTGGGGCCACAGCGCATAGGACTGGAACACCATGCTCAGGCGGCGATGTTCGGGCGGGCGATAAATGCCGGCGCTCGATGAAAACACCGTCTGGCCATGGACGGTGATTTCGCCCGAATCGGGCCGCTCAAGTCCGGCGACGCAACGCAGCAAGGTCGTCTTGCCGCAACCGCTTGGACCGAGAAGCACAAGCGACTCGCCGGCCGCGACATCGAGCGAGACGTTGTCGAGCGCGACGTGACGGCCGCGCTTCGTCTCGAACACCTTCGTCAGATTGCGAACGCTGACGCGCGGCGCGTTTGTCGCCGACGCATCGGCCCCGCCCGTTTGAACAGGCTTCGCGGCGAGCATCGTCATCGGGCGAGGTCCAGATTTGAAAAGGCGATCGCCATCGAGCGGTCAGCCGAGTTTCAGAAGGCCGAGGATCTCCGGCAATTGCCGGTCTCCTTCGAGCGGATCGATGTTTTCCTGGCTTGGAAGCGTGCGGGTCTTCGGGATGTTGGCCAGCACCGAAAAGCCATTGTCGTTGTAAAGCTCCTGCCCGGCGCGCGTGCCGAGATAATTCAGGAACAGGCGCGCGGCGGCCGGATGAGGCGCCTTCGCCACCAGCGCCGCCCAGGGAACGCTGACCACGATAGGCTCGATGAGCAGGTTTTCGACAGGCGCGCCGCGCTCAATGATGTCGAGTGCGTTGAGATAGGTCGCAGGCGCATAGAGCGCGACGGCGCCCGCGCCCAATTGCTGCAGGCCGGGCACCGCGCTCGGGCTGAAGGCGGCGTGGCTGCCGAGCTGGCGAATGAAATCATCGCCGAACTTCTTGCGGATCGCCACGTACCAGAGGCGGGCGGCGGCCAGAACGCGCGGATCGCCGATCAGCACCTTGCCGCGAAAACGTGGCTCGTTGAGCGCTTCCCAGCCGGTGACGCCGTTGGGCACAAGCATCTTGTTGTAGCAAAGCGTATAGGGGTTCAGGCCCAAAGCCACGAGCTCGCCCTGCAGGCCGGCGGCGGGCCAGTCTGCGAGGGAGGGAATCTCGTCGGGGCGCAACAACCAGCCCTTGGTGATCGCAGCTTTCGGAAAAACCGGATCACTGGAGATGAAGAAGTCGGCGAGATGGACGCCCGACTCGTACTCGGCCGTAAAGCGCTGCGCGAGCGCTGCTCCGGTGAGCCGCTGGACGTCCGGCGACAACCCGTACTTCGCCGCGAAGCCCTTGATGCCGCGTTCGATCGCGGCGGGATCGGCGTTCGAGTAGATCGTCAGCCGTCCTTCCTTTTTGGCTGCGGCTGCGAGCGCTGCCTCGTCCATCGCGGCGAAGGAGGATGTGGGTGCAAGCGCCGGAGCGGTCAGCAGCGCCGCTGCCCCGGCGTTGAAACGCCGCCGCGTCAGTTGAGTCGATCGTGGGGTCTTGTCGCGCTGGTCCATGTCGCCTCCCGAATTCTGTAACGCTTATCCGAGTCCGAGCAGGCTGTTGATGCGCCCGAGCGCGCGTTCGCCGGCTTCCGGATCCATCTTGGTGTAGGAACTCAGCACCTTCGTGCCCGGCACGTTGGGCAGCAGCGTGTAGCTGTTCTTGCTGTAGACCTCTTGTCCTTCGCGGGTCATCCAGTAGTTCAGCAGCAGGCGTCCGGCGTTCGGATGGGGAGCCTTCGCGGGGATTGCGCCGAGCGACTGACTGATCACGATGGGTTCGACGATCGCGACGTTCACCGGTGCGCCCTTTTCCATGATGTCGTTGGCCGACAGCAGGATCGTTGGCGCGTAAACCGCCATTGCGCCGGCCGCCACCTGTTGGAGACCCGGCACCACGCTGGGGCTGAACGTGGCGTGCTTGCCGAGATCGCGCAGAAAGCCTTCGCCGTACTTGTCGATGATCGCCAGATACCAGAGCCGCGCGGCCGCCAGCACGCGAGGGTCGCCGACCATTACCTTGCCGCGAAATTTGGCATCATTCAGCGCTTCGAAAGACTTCAGGCCTTCCGGAATGAGGCTCGTGTTCCACGCCAGAACATAGGGGTTGATGTTGAGCGGCACGAGGCCGTCGAGATACCCGTCCTTCGGCCAGACCGACATGGCGGGCAGGTCCGTCGAGTGGACGAGCAGGCCCTTCTTCATCGCGTCCTTCGGGTAAATCGGATCGCTGGAGATGAAGAGATCGGCGAGATTGTTTCCGGTTTCGTATTCGGCGTTGAAACGCTGGGCGAGCGCCGCCCCGGTGAGGCGCTGATAATCCGTCGTGATGCCGAACTTCGCCGAAAATGCGCGTAGCGTGCGCTCCGTCGCTCCGGGATCGGCGTTCGAATAGACGGTGACGCGGCCTTCCTTCTTCGCCGCGGCCAAAAGCGCGGCGTCATCGTCCGCCGCATGGGCGCCATGCCGGCCCATCGCTACGCCAGCGGCGGCGGCCGCGGCGGTCGTCAAAAACTGTCTGCGCGTTTCCTGCATCGCGATCCTCCCTGGACGCGTGTCGACGGCTTGATGATCGATAATTGGCGACTGCGTGAAGATGCGATGTTTCGCTTGCGGCTCTGGCGCGCGATCCGGCGTGACGCAGCCGCGTGGCGAACCTCTCCAGGCAGATCAGCTGATTTGGCGGCATCCTCCCGATCTATTATTCTATGACACGGTTTTATGAACTTAGCGGCGGTCTCGATCCCTGTCCAGCGTCGCAAGCGTTGCCAGCCGGGGCCGCCGACACTAATCTGACCGCGAGGCTATCACATTGATGAGCCTGATGGATCGCAAGGCGCAAATCCCAATGGCGACAGTGTCAGCCGCAGACCAGGACAGCAAGAATACCGGCATCTCGCGCTATTTTCAGCTCGCCACGCTATTCCGCTCGCGCATCGAATCAGGCCAGTGGGGACTCGGAAAGCAGATACCCACCGTCAACGATCTGGCCGACGATTGCGGCGTATCGCGCGCCACGATCAGGCAGGCTCTGGACCTTCTCGAAAACGAGCAATTGATCGAGCGGTTCCGCGCCAAGGGCACGTTCGTCCGCAAGCGTCCGCGCGAAAATCTCTGGCTCGACGTCAGCACTGACTGGACCGGGCTGCTGCGCTCTGTGGAAGCCTCGACGATCGAGATGATCGCCGAGAAGCGCAATGTCGCGTTGCCGATGGGCGTCGAGATCATCGGTGAACCCGCGCCGGCCTATCGGCACATGCGCAAGCGCCACAATCGCAAAGGGATGGATTACCTGATCGCCGATTCCTTCATCGACGAATCGATCGCCCAAACGATTCGCCACAAGGATCTGGAATCGAAATCCGCCTTCAAGCTGATCGCCGAGATTCCGGGCCTGCAGATCGGGCGCTGCGAACAATTGCTGACGATCAGCGCAGCCGACATGGAGATTTCATCGGCCCTGTCGATCCCGCTCAATGCTCCGGTCGGACGGCTCACGCGTCAGCTGGTCGACCTGAATGGCAAGCTCATCGTGTTCGTCGACGGCGTCTATCGCGGCGACGTGGTGCGGCTCGGCATCAAGCTGCGCTGAGCGCCAGCGTGCGCTCGGCGAGTTCTCCGGTCGTCACCCACCAGACGTCGTCGAACGACGAGGCGTAGCGGATCATTTCTTCGACGACCCAAGCGTAGGCCGGCCGTCCGCAGATGTGGGCGTGCGCGCCGAACTGGAAGCACAGGGGCTCATGCTGCGCCGCGCCGCGCAATGCGTCGATCTGGCTCTTGAAGAAAGCCAGCATCTCGCCGCAGCTTTTCGGCGTTTCGCCCGGCCGCCCGCCGATGAAGCGCAGATCGCTGAAATGCATGTAGGCCATGACCGGGCAATCGACGATCTTGCGATCGCCGACCTGCACGACGCGGGGCAGATCGGAGAGATCGTGGTGGTTGTGCCAGAGGATGCCGGCTTCTGCGAACAACCGGACGCTCCACGGATTGAGCTTGCGCCCGGTGGCAACCCAGCCTTTTGGTCGGAAGCCTGCCGCTGCTTCGATTGTATCGAGCGCCTTGCGGATCGTCGCACGCTCCTCGTCTTCGGTCATGGCGCTTTGCGGATGGTTCTGGTCGTAGCCATGCGCGGCGATGTCGTGACCGCGCGTCGCCATCTCGTGCACCAGATCGGGAAAGAGTTCCGCCACCATGCCGTTCAGATGCGAGGTCGAACGCACGCCGCAGCGATCGAACATGTCCATCAGCCGCCGCGCGCCAAAACGCGCGCCGTATTCGTGGTTGGCCTGCATCTGTTCACTGTCGGCCGGCTTCGACCACCACTCGACCGGAAAATGAACCGACATGGCCAGCCGTTTGCCAGGCGGGAAGAGGCTCGTCTCGGTGGGCTTCATGTACAGGTCCGCCAGTTTGAGAGCAGCGTGCGTGCGCCCTTCTGCCAGTGGGCTTCGTTGGAACGCAAGCCGTGACCGCCGCCTGCGACTGCGTTACGCGACGGCGCTTCCTTGTGACGTTGGCATGCCGATCGTGCCGCCGATCAAGCCGATGAGGGCTTCGCGGCCCGCCTGCCCGATCGAATCCACAGAATGAGGCCCGCCAGCGCCATCAGGATCGTCAGCGAGAAATAGACCCGCATGCCGAACAGGGGGGCCACGACGCCCGCCACGAAGGGCGCTACCCCCGATGCGAGAAACTGGAACGACTGTCCCCATGAAATGGCGCGCGCCTCCATGCCGGGCGGGGCGCATTGGCTGAGCAGGCGCACGATCGCCGGCTGCATGCCCATGGCGCTGAAGCCGAACGCGATGCGACTGAGAACCAGTTGCATCGGCGTCTGCAGGAACAACAGGGGCAGATTCGTCACGATGGCGGCGACCACGGCGTAGAACAGGCTGACGGCCGGATCCTTCCGGTCGATGAGTCTCGCCCACAGCGGCAGCGCCAGCAAACTGGAAACGGACAATCCCGTCGCAACGGCGCTGACCCACATTCCCTCGTCGCCCGCGCCGGGATTGTCGGCGATGAGCTGCAACAGAAAGATCGTGATGATGGTGGAGCTGCCGGCCCACAGCATGTTCGAGATGAAGCACAGGAACAGCAAAGGCGCCATGCGGGGCACCTCGACCAATGTGCGAAGGTCGCTGATCCAGCGCGGGCGCCAGTTTCCCTGACTTGGCCGTTTCACGTCACGGATGAACAGCGCGAGAATTCCGCCGATCAGAAAGACGCCGCCGCTGAACCGGAGCATCTGATGGTACTGGCCGATGAATCCAGTCGCCAGAGCCGCGATTCCCGGCCCCAGCGTGCGGCCGATCAGGCTGCCCGATTGCGTCAACGTCAGGGCGGTTCCCAGTCGGCGCGTCGGCGTCGTGGCGACCAGCAAGGAATTGTAGGCGGAATTCGCGCCGTTGAAGATGCCGACCAGCATGAACAGGCAGGCGAACATCAACGGCGTGGTGGCCAGCGTCGCCAGCACGAAGAATATTCCCATGCCCAATGTCGCGCGCAGAACCATTTGCTTGCGGCCGAAGTGGTCGGCGAGACCTCCCCAGATCGGATTCATGCCGAATCCGATCAGGTAAAAGGCCAGCATCATGTTGCCGGTCCACGTCTCAAGGTTCGTGACGACGCCAAGGTCGCGCAGCATCAGCGGAATGAACGGCGTCGTCATCGAGAACGCGATCGTCGACAGGAAAGCTGTGACCGGGATGATGACGACGTTGCGCTTCCAGTAGGGATGGTCAGCAGGGGGGGCTGTTTCGATCTTTTTTGCCTCTGTTTCGGGGCCTCGCGATTCTACGTTCATCAATTGCCTCAAATGTGGAACATCAACGCCGAAGCGTCCACGTCAGACAGGGCGCGCATTTCCGCGAGTGTACGATTGTCGAGCACCGTCGATATCGCATTTCGCACCTCCAGCATCATCAGGCGCACAGGACACTTGTCCTCGTCGCCGCAGTCGTCGCACGAGCGGTAATAGTTCTTGCTGGCGCAGGCGATGGGCGCCAACGGTCCGTCGAGTGTTCGTACGATATCCCCGACGCGTATTTCGTGCGCTGGCTTGGCCAGCGAGTAGCCGCCGCCCTTTCCCTTCTTCGACTGAGCGAGGCGAGCGTTCCGCAACTCGCTCAAAATCGTGTTGAGAAATTTCTTAGGAATGTCATTGGTGGTGGCGATGTCGTTGACGAGGGCTGGCGTGCCCTTATCGAGGCCGGCGAGGTGGATCATAGCCTTCAGGCCGTATTTGCCCTTCATCGTCAGCATAGCCGCCATCCTTCGCCGCAGCCGCGGGCAGGCCTAAATTAACTTGTCTTTCCTTCCTATAGGGTGGTTGCCGCTCGATCCATACCGATCACGAATAGATCGGCTGTTCGCGGCACAGCCCCTGCGGCGTTCGAAGAAATCATTTTAAATCAATATGATATGACAGAAATTGGCCCGTCGAAGGCCTTGGCTAGTGTGCCGGCGGGTCATTAATTTCAATCACTATTGATTCCATCAATTTTATTGATTAAAAGGAAAATATCAACTTTGAGATTTGCCAGCTGAACCAGGTGCTCGATACCCTGATCTTGATGGCTTGCGGATTCTCTATCGCCACCGTTCTGGGCATCACGATCGGGGTGCTGATGGCGCGGGTGAAGACACTGTTCGGCCTTCTCGAACCCTTCGTCGAACTGTGGCGGCCCATTCCCTCGATCATTTTCATTCCGGTCATCATTCTCTACGCCGGACTCGGGCGCCCGATGAATGTTCTGGTTATCGTCATCGCGGCGACGGAGCCGGTTATCCTCAATGCGTTCGGCGGCGCGCGGTCGATCACGCCGGTGCTGCTCAACACGGCGGCAACGTTTCGGCTCACATGGTGGCAGACCTTGCGGGAGATCGTACTGCCTTCGGCGGCCCCGCAGATTCTCGTTGGTCTGCGGCTCGCGCTGGCGAAATCGCTCGTGATCGCCGTCGGCTCTGGCATGATCGCTGGCGATTCCGGCATCGGATTCTATGTCGTGACAGCGCAGCAGACGCTCGACATTCCGAAAATGTTCGCGGGCGCATTCACGGTAGCGCTCGTCGGCTATGCGCTGAATGCAGTTTTCGTGCTGACGGAGCGACGCTTTCTGCACTGGCATGTGGGCAACAACGCCCAGCCCACGACCTGAAATGACCACACGGACGGGCCCGATGACAACTCTCCTGGAAGCCATGAAGCCCGCGCATACGAGCATCGATCAGCTCTGGTACACGCGTTGCAATGTGCCGACCGCCAGCGGCATCGCGTACAATCTCGGCTGGTTTGCCGAGCGTTATTCAGCTGATGGCATCGGCATCGGGGCGCTGCAGGATGCGCCGCTTTCTATCGCGCAGCATCACTACGATCATCTGCTACCCGGCTTGATCCGCGAAGGCGGTAACGTGGCGGCGATTGTCGCGCGCGCGTCCGGCTCGCCCACGCGCCTCATCGGCCTCACATGGATCGACGAGCGCCAGGCGATCGTTGTGCGTCCAAACAGCGGCATCGTGTCCGCCAAAGATCTTAAGGGCGCTCGCATCGCCGTGCCGTCGCTCACTGCGAAAGCGGAAACCAACATGGCGCGCGCCATGGCGATCCACGGATTCGAGAATGCGCTCGCGCTCGCCGGGCTCACTCTGCATGACGTCTCGGAACTCGAAATCAGACTGGAAGATATTGTCCCGCCCGGCAAACTGCGCGAAGCGCAGGGCAAGGAATCGTGGCCGGGATTGAGGGCTGTTGCGGAAGGCCGGGCCGACGCTGTCTACATCAAGGGCGCGGCCGCGGCCCGATCGGCATCCGAAGCCGGACTGGTGGTGGCGGTTGATCTCGACGCGACGCCGGACCGACGCTCGCGCGTCAACAACGGCACGCCCCGCCCGCTGACCGTGCACCAGCAATTGCTCGACGAGCGGCCGGACTGGGTGGTCGCCTTTCTGACGCTGACGCTGCGCGCCGCCGACTGGGCGATCAGCAATCTCTCAAACGTGCGCGATGTCGTCGCGCGGGAGACGAAAGCCCCTTTGGCCAAGGTGGAAGAGGCATATGGAAACAACTTTCACGAGGCCTTCACCCAGACCTGTCGGTAGAATGTCTTGAACTGATCGGCCTGCAGAAGAGCTTTCTGTTGCGCCATCATTTCATGGAGCGTGACTTCGACATCGCCGACTGGGTGGATTTCGAACCCTTGCGCGAGGCGCAGAAGCTGGTGTGATTTCGTCTGAGGAGGGTCGCAGATCGGATCAAGACACGTCAGACGCGTCCACGGATTTGGATTCGAAGGGGATAAAGTCGTCACGCAGCCAGATGTAGATCGGGGGGATGACGAGCAGCGTCAGCGCAGTTGAAGACGCGAGACCGAACACCATCGAGATCGCCAGCCCCTGGAAAATGGGGTCGGTCAGGATGAACGCTGCGCCAATCACGGCCGCCGCCGCCGTCAGGAAAATCGGCTTGAAGCGGATGGAGCCGGCCTCAAGCAATGCCCGACGCAACGGCATTCCTTGCGCGCGCAGATGGCGGATAAAATCGACCAGCAGAATTGAGTTGCGGACGATGATGCCGGCGAGCGCAATGAAGCCGATCATCGACATCGCCGTGAAGGCGGCGTTCAGCATCCAGTGGCCGAGCACGAAGCCGATCAGCGTCAGCGGCACTGGAACGAGGATCACGAGCGGCAGCTTGAACGAACCGAACTGCACCACCACCAGCACCAGCACCAGCAGATAGTTGCCGAGTATCGCCACCATAAAGGCCGCGCCCATGTCGCGGAATGTGACGGAGGTGACCTCCCACTCGCCGTCCCATAGAAGCGCCGACCTTGAATCGTCGGTCGGCTGTCCGTGGTATTTGATCGTGGGCGGACCGCCCGCGCCCCAGTCGATCGACTTCATGGCGTCTTCCACGGCGAGCATGCCGTAGATGGGCGCTTCGAAACGGCCGGCGACTTCCGCACTCACCATTTCGGCGAAGCGGCCATTGTGGCGAAATACTGGCCACGAACTGAGTTCATGCTTGGCGCGAACAACGTCGCCAAGCTCGACATTCGCGCCCTGTCTGGCCGTCCCGCCCGCCGGAATTGGAGTTGAGAGAATCTGCTCACCTGAGCGCATGGCGGATTTCGGCAAAGCGACCGAGAGTTCGGTCGGCTTAAGCCCGCCGCCGCGTTGCGAATAGCCGATCTTCACACCGCTTATCAGGGCACCGAGCGTGTCGTAAACGGCGCGCTCTTCGACGCCGTGAAACTCCAGCGCGTCCTGATCGATTGAATAGCGCAAGCGGTCCTGACGGACGCCGTAGCTGTCATCGACGTCGACGACGAAATCGACCGCCTCGAACGCCTTGCGCACTTTGGCGGCGAGATCGCGACGCATCTGTCCGTCTGAGCCGTAGATTTCAGCCAGCAGCGTCGACAGGACTGGCGGCCCGGGCGGAACTTCGACCACTTTGATCGTCGTATGATCCGGTTTCGGCAGGTCGGCGAGACGCTGTCGGACATCGAGCTCGATTGTATGGCTGGTGCGTTTGCGTTCTCCCTTGGGGCGAGATTGATCGAAAGATCGCCCTGCTCGGGCGACGCGCGGAAGTAATAGTGGCGGCCCAGGCCATTGACGTTGAACGGCGCCTCTGTCCCCACATAGGCTTGGATCGAGGTGAGTTCGGGCAGGTCTCGCAGACGTGACGCCGCCGCTGTCAGCAGGCGGTCAGTGTCTTCCAGCGTAGGGCCGCGCGGGAGGTCAACCACGAGCTGAATCTCCGACTTGTTGTCGAACGGCAGCGGTTTGACGCGTACGTCCTTGGTGGCGAACAGCCCGCAGACAGCGAGCGTCGCGCCGCCGATGACAAGCAGGAATGACTTCGAGCGGCTGCGGCCGGTCAGCAGTGGCTTCGCGATGCGCGCATAGAAGCGCCCCATCGCGCCTGCGTGGTCTGCAGCACCTGCGCAGTCTCCATGTGCGCCCGCTGCGCCGGCCTTCGCGAAGTGGCCCCCCGCGATTCTAAGCAGTAACCAAGGCGTGATCGTCACGGCGACGAAGAACGAGAACAGCATCGCCATTGAGGCGTTCGCCGAAATGGGGCTCATGTAAGGGCCCATCAGGCCGCTGACGAACAACATCGACAGCAGGGCCGCCACAATGGTCAAGGTCGCGACGATGGTCGGTTTGCCGACTTCCGCGACCGCTTCCACGGCCGTCTCGACGAGGCCGCGATCGCTGCGCCTGAGCCAGTGGCGCACGACGTTTTCGACGACCACGATGGCGTCGTCGACCAGAATGCCGATCGAGAAAATGAGCGCAAACAGGCTGACGCGGTTTATCGTGTAGCCCATCAGCCAGGAGGCGAAGAGCGTCAGCAGAATCGTCGTCGGAATGATGACGAGGACCACGACGCCCTCGCGCCAGCCGATCGTGAAAATGATCAGCAGCACGATCGACTCGGTGGCAAGCGCCAGATGGAACAGCAACTCGTTCGCCTTTTCGGTCGCCGTCTGGCCGTAGCTGCGCGTTAAGGCGATCTCGAGATCGGTTGGCACGATGCGTCCCTGAACGCGTTCGAGGCGCTTCAGCACATCCTCAGCCACCATGACCGCGTTTGCGCCCTTGCGCTTGGCGAGCGCGATACTGACCGCAGGGCGTTTGTCGAGATCGCCCGAGGTGGCGCGTGCCATGGTGCAGGCGCGATGTTTGGGTTCCGAGGCCCCCACAATTACGCCGGAGCCGTCTTTCACATAGCCGGGTCTGCCGTCGCGCGTGGTGATGATCAGCCCCCCTATGTCCGGACCGCCCATCAGCGTCTGGCCGACCATGACCGGCATGGAGCGTCCGCCATCGCGGAATGCGCGTGTCAGGAAAGAGCGGTTGGCGTTGGTCAATTTATTGACGAGCTGGTTCAGCGTCACGCCGTAGAGGGACAGGCGCTCCGGGTCAGGCTCGACGCGGATCTGGTTGGGCGCGCCGCCTACCACATAGCTGCTTCCGACGTTCTCGACCTTGGCGAGTTCGTGTTGAAGCTCCTCGGCGACCTGATAGAGCCCGTTGTCGCTCCAGCGTCCGATCTTGTCGGGTTTGTGCGACAAAGTGAGATCAATGATGGGAACGTCGTCGATGCCGCCCGACAATCTGCGGCTCAGGAATGCCCTTCGGCAACTGGTCGATATGGCTGCGGATCTTGTCGTGGACGCGCAGGACGGCGAGGTCCTGACTTGTTCCTACGAAAAAGCGCGCGGCGTCACCTTCAGCCGATCGTCCAGCGTCTGCGAATAGACATGCTCGACGCCATCGATGCCACTGATGATGTCTTCGAGCGGCCGCGTCACAAGTTCGACGGCGTCATCGGCCTTGTAGCCATTGGCGGCGACCAGAATGTCCACCATCGGCACGCTGATCTGCGGCTCTTCCTCGCGAGGCAGGGCCACAAGCGCGATGGCGCCGACCACGAGAGCCGCCAGCAGGAAAAGCGTCGTCAGCGGCGTGCGGATGAAGGTCCGGGTCAGGAAGCCCGAAAGGCCGAGTCTCATGGCGTCATCACCACGTCGCCGTCGACCAGACCCGACAGGATTTCGACGCCTTGCGTGCTGCGCTCGCCCGGTTGAACGACAACTTCCGATCCATCCTTTAAGCTGACGAAGATCGCGCCCGCACGGGCATAGACGGCGTCGGAGGGAATGACAATCGCATCGCGTGCGCCGGTCCTCACATAGACTCGTGTCCGTTCGCCGACGAAGTAACTGCCGAGGCCGTCAATCTCGGCATCGGCCACAACGAGGCCTCCCTGAATTTCGGGGTAGACCAACCGCACCTTGCCCTGACGACGTATTTCGCCGACGTCTGACCGGCCGCCGCGCGCGCCGATCTCGACCATGTCGCCGGCGCGCATGAACCGCGAATGGCGCTCCGGTAGGCGCAATCTAGGAATATAGTGATCTTCCGCCAGCGTCGCGATCGTTTCGCCCGGCATCACCACGCGGCCTTCACTAACCGAAACGCTCAGCACGCGGCCAGCGCCCGGTGCCAGCACCGAGCCCTCGTTCATCTGTTGTTCGACAACGCTGTAGTCCGCCTTCATGCAGGCCGGGATCTGGACGTGCACGAGAACGTTCTTCGCAAGTGGGTGAAGGAAAAGCCGAAAGCCTAATCCAATTTATGAATCTTCACCGATGGACAAACTTTCTGCGCAAGGTCGCAGAGATGACGGTGATGGGTCATGTAGATGACCTGACCCAATTGGGCGATTTCGGCGAAAAGACCGATCGCTTCCGCTGAGCGATCATCGTCGAAGGTTTCCATGATGTCATCGGCAATGAAAGGGACGGGGCGGCGTGTCGCGACGAATTCGTGGTACCCTGCAATCCGCAACGCGAGGTAAAGCTGGAACCGCGCGCCTTTTGACAATTCTGGGGCGACCTTCGAGCTGCCGTCGCCGGCGATCGCGACAAGAACGTCGCCGTCATTGCCGGGCTGTGCGACGAGGCTAATATAGGCGCCGCGACTGATCGTCCTGAAGGCGTCTGAAGCCCGCGCCATCATCTTGCTGCGATGCTTGTGTTGATTTCCGCTGAGAACTGACCCGGGAAGGACGGATTTTTCCATCGAGATTTGACCCATGTTCGAACCTCTTCCCCGCGAGTTGAGCGGGGGGCAATGGAGTGATCAGCATGGAGTTGTTGAGCG
>CANJEY010000033.1 GCA_947472615.1 Beijerinckiaceae bacterium | reverse complement strand
ACGAGGCCGCCGCAGAGCACGACCTGCTCGCCGAACAGATCGGTCTCGCATTCCTCGCGGAAGTTGGTCTCGATGACGCCCGAACGGCCGCCGCCGACGCCGCAGGCGTAGGACAGGGCGAGGTCATGGGCGTTGCCCGAAGCGTCGTGATGGATGGCGATCAGGCACGGCACGCCGCCGCCCTTCTGGTATTCGCCGCGCACCGTGTGGCCGGGGCCTTTCGGGGCGATCATCACCACATCGACGGTCTTCTTCGGCTCAATGAGGCCGAAATGGACGTTGAGGCCGTGCGCAAACGCGATCGCAGCGCCGTCGCGGATGTTGGGGGCGATCTCGGTCTTGTAGATGTCGGCCTGCAGCTCGTCCGGGGTCGCCATCATCATCAGGTCGGCCCACTTGGCCGCCTCGGCGACGGTGAGAACCTCGAGGCCGTCGGCCTTCACCTTGTCGGCGGTGGGGGAGCCGGCCTTCAGCGCGATGCGGATGTCCTTGGCGCCGGAATCCTTCAGGTTCAGCGCGTGGGCGCGGCCCTGCGAGCCGTAGCCGACGATGGCGACTTTCTTGCTCTTGATGAGGTTGATGTCGGCATCCTGATCATAATAGACGCGCATGACGGAGTTTTCCTGTCCTCGAGGCCTGCCGGCCATCCTTGAATGAGAATACGGGCCTTCTAAGCGCGGAAAGGCTTGGCGTCAAAGGCGGCGCGATCCGGGCGAGAAACAACGCCACGTTCGCGGGGAACGCGCAAGGGCGATCTCGGGGCCGGAACGATCGTCGATTCTGCCCGATGTGCAGCCGCCGCAGCGACAACTTGCAGGGCGAATGTTTCGCCGAATTGACGCGCGCTCGCGAATCTTTCAAAAATTTCAATGATCACAATAGCTTGACTATTGCGATGGCTGGCGAGAGCGTCGCCCGGACACAGATCCGGCGGCCAAAAGGGGAGACCGCGATGGTTCGGATCGATGGATTGTTCGTGGCGTTGGGCGCGACCTATCTGGTGATCGGCATGGGGCTTGGGATTCACATGGGCGCGGCCCACGATTTCCAGCTCGCGCCGGTTCATGCCCATATCAATCTGGTCGGCTTTGCGTCCCATTCGCTGTTCGGGATCGCGTACCGGCTGTGGCCGGAGATGCAGAAGAACTGGCTGGCGCGGGCGCACGGCTGGCTGTTCGGCCTCGCTGCGCCTCTGTTCCTGGCCGGCATCGTGGTAGCCCTGAAGACGCAGAGCGAGGGCCTCGTGATCGCGACCTCGATGGCGTTGATCGCAGCCGCGCTGGCGTTCTGCGTCAACGTCTGGAAGACGGCGCTGAAGGGCTGAGGTTCATCCCACGGCTGAGGGTTCAGCCCTCCATGCCGTCCTTGCCGCGGGTGATGGCGGCGACGCCGGTGCGGGAGAATTCGACGAGGCCGATCGGGCGCATCAGCTCGACGAAATCGTCGATCTTCTCCGGCGCGCCGGTCAGTTCGAAGATGAAGCTCTCGATCGTGGCGTCGATCACCTTCGCCTTGAAGGCTTCAGACAGACGCAGCGCTTCGCTACGATCATCGCCGGTGCCGCGAACCTTGATCATCGCCAGTTCACGCTGGATGGCGCGGCCATGCACGGTGAGATCCGTCACCTTGTGGATCGGCACGATGCGCTCGAGCTGATGGGTGATCTGCTCGATCGCTTCCGGCGGCCCGCTGGTCACGATGGTGATGCGCGACAGGTGCCGCTCGTGCGCCACTTCTGCAACCGTGAGACTCTCGATGTTGTAGCCGCGGCCCGAGAACAGGCCGACGACGCGAGCGAGAACGCCGGGCTCGTTGTCGACCAGCACGGACAGCGTGTGCCGCTCGATGTTGGATTTGCCGATCGCCGACGAATAGGGCGACGGCGGAATGATTGGGGCAGGGGCGGGAGCGTTCATGGCTTCGACCTTTTTGTTCGTGCAGGAAAGTGTCTCAAGCCCTCATCCTGAGGAGCCGCGCCAAGCGCGGCGTCTCGAAGGACGGGGGCGATCATGGAAGTATCTCGGTGAGCGTTCTCACTTGCAGCTCCGTGACCCTAGTCCTTCGAGACGCTTGCTGCGCAAGCACCTCTGGGTGAGGGTCGCCAAGCCGATCCTCATGCAAACTCACACCAGCATTTTGCCCTTCTCGTCGATGATGGCGCCCAGTTCGACGCCGGCGTCATCGCCGAGTTCGGCGAGGATCATGTCGTTGTGCGCCTTGCCGGACGGGATCATCGGGAAGCAGTTTTCCTCCGCCTCGACGACGCAGTCGAAGATCACCAGACCGGGGGTCTCGATCATCTCCTTGATGGCGCGGTCGAGATCGTTGGGGTCGGTGCAGCGGATGCCGTGCGCCCCATAGGCCTGCGCGAGCTTGACGAAATCCGGCAGCGAATCCGTGTAGCTCTCGGCGTAGCGCCCGCCGTGCAGCAGTTCCTGCCATTGGCGCACCATGCCCATGTACTGGTTGTTCAGGATGAACACCTTCACGCCGGCGCGATATTGCTTGGCGGTCGAGAGTTCCTGAATGTTCATCAGGATGGACGCGTCGCCGGCGATGTCGATCACGAGCGAGTCCGGATGCGCCATCTGGGTGCCGATGGCGGCCGGCAGGCCGTAGCCCATGGTGCCGAGGCCGCCGGAGGTCATCCAGCGGTTCGGTTCCTCGAAGTGATAATACTGCGCTGCCCACATCTGGTGCTGGCCGACTTCCGTCGTGATGTAGGTGTCGCGATTCTTCGTCGCTTCGTAGAGGCGCTGGACTGCGTATTGCGGCTTGATGGCCTTCTTCGACGGCCGGTAAGCGAGCGACTTGCGGGCGCGCCAGATGTCGATCTGCTTCCACCAGCTCGCGAGCGCGTTCTTGTCAGCCTGATAGCCCTGCGATTTCCATTGCGCGATCATGTCTTCCAGCACGTGGGCGCAATCGCCCACGATCGGAATATCGACGCGCACGTTCTTGTTGATCGACGAGGGGTCGATGTCGATGTGGATCTTCTTCGAGTTCGGCGCGAAGGCGTCGAGGCGTCCGGTGATGCGGTCGTCGAAGCGTGCGCCGACGCAGATCATCACGTCGCAATCGTGCATGACGTTGTTGGCTTCATAGGTCCCGTGCATGCCCAGCATGCCGAGCCAGTTCGGGCCGGACGCCGGATAGGAGCCGAGACCCATCAGGGTCGAGGTGATCGGGAAATTTGTCATCGCCACGAAGTCGCGCAGCAGTTGCGACGCCTTCGGACCGGCGTTGATAACGCCGCCGCCCGTGTAGAAGATCGGCTTGCGCGCGCCCGCCATCAGCGCCACCGCCTCGGCGATCTTGCCGGCGTCGCCCTTCAGGCGCGGCTGATAGGTCTTGTGGCGCGTGATTTCGGGCTTCTCATAGAGGCCCGACGCGAACTGCACGTCCTTCGGCAGGTCGATCACGACCGGCCCCGGACGCCCGCTCGCGGCGACGTAAAACGCCTCGTGCAGGATGCGCGGCAGGTCCTCGATGTTGCGGACCAGATAATTGTGCTTCGTGCAGTGGCGCGTGATGCCGACCGTGTCGCATTCTTGGAATGCGTCCGAGCCGATCAGATGCGTCGGCACCTGCCCGGTGAGGCAGACCAGCGGGATGGAATCGAGCAGCGCGTCGGTGAGGCCGGTGACGGCGTTGGTCGCGCCGGGGCCGGACGTCACCAGCAGCACGCCGACCTTGCCGGTGGAGCGCGCATAACCCTCCGCCGCATGGGCCGCGCCGCCTTCCTGGCGGACGAGGACGTGGCGAACGTAGTTCTGGTTGAAAATCGCGTCATAGATCGGCAGCACGGCACCGCCCGGATAGCCGAACACCGTGTCCACGCCCTGATCCTTCAGGGCTTCGACCACCATTTCCGCACCGGTCATCTGTTTCGACATGGCGTTTGTCCTCTCGTCTCGGCGTTCGCGTCGTCTATTGCAGCTCTGGAAATCCGGGCAATAAAAAAGGCCCGCTGGGGGCCTGGGCATGCGCCGGTTGCAGGATCGCGGGGTCTATCCCCGTCCTGTCTCCGGCGCGCAAATTACTACGAGCATCTGGCTCACGGCTGTCCCCTTTGGATACCAGATGCTAGATAAGCCCGAAGCCGACGGGCCGTCAAGAGCACGATGCGGCGATGCGGTCGAACGCCTCATCGGGCGGCATCCACTCAAATTCCGGCAATTGATGCCGCACGAAGGTGAATTGGCGTTTGGAGTAACGCCTTGTGTCGAGTTTGCCCTTGTGGATAGCCGCGTCGAGCGGCGCTTCGCCGCGCAGATTGGCGATCAGTCCTGGCACGCCGTGGGCGCGCATCACCGGCAGGGCCGGATCGAGATCCCGCGCTGCGAGCCGTTCCACTTCCGCAAGCGCGCCTTGCCCCATCATGACGTCGAAACGCGCGTCGATGCGGGCGGCGAGTTCCGTCCTGTCGGGCGTCAGAAAAACAGCCCGGCAGCGGGCGATGTCGAGCAGCGGCGGGGTGCGCGAACCCTGAAAGTCGAGAAGGCTCCGGCCGGTGGCGGCGAATACTTCCAGCGCGCGCAGGATGCGTTGCGGGTCGGTCGGCCGCAGCTTCGCCGCCATTGCCGGATCGAGCGCCAAAAGCCGCGCGTGAAGGGCTTCGGGCGGCACGCCCTCGGCGTCGGCGCGCACCTGATTGCGGATTTCCGCTGGGACCGGCGGAATGTCCGACAGGCCCTGTGTCAACGCCTTGAAATACATGCCGGTGCCGCCGACGAAGATCGGCAGCCGCCTCTCGGCGCGCACGGTCTTCAGCGCCCGTTCGGCGTCGGCGATCCAGCGCCCGACCGAATAATTAACTGCGCCGTCGACGGAGCCGAACAGCAGGTGCGGGTCCTGTGCTTCCTCCTCGACCGTTGGGCGCGCCGTGATGATGCGCAGATCGCCATAGACCTGCATGGAATCCGCATTTATGACGCTGCCGCCGTATGCGCGCGCGAGCCGGATCGCCAGCGCCGACTTGCCGCTGGCGGTCGGCCCTGCGATGAGGATCGCCGAAGTCTCACGGTCGCGGTTCACCCGCGGCCTCCATTCCGACGCCTGACCGAAAGACCCTGACCCGCATGACCCATGTCGTTACGCTCGTGTCGTCGCCGCTCCGCGCCGCGGTCGATGCGGAACTCGTCCGGTCGATCGCCGCGCATCTGCCGCAGGCGGCGGAGCCGGTCTGGCTCGCCTCGCAGATCGCGGTCGATCTTGCTTTCGCACCCGGCGGCGAAATCGACAACCGCGCGATGGCGGACCGGCTGCGGCTCGAACTCGGCGATTCGCCGGTCGATGTGGTCGTGCAGCAGGCGACCGGTCGCCGCAAGAAGCTGTTCCTCGCCGACATGGATTCCACCATGATCGGTCAGGAATGCATCGACGAACTGGCGGATTTCGTCGGCATGAAGGCCCATGTGGCGACGATCACCGAGCGCGCCATGCGGGGCGAAATCGAGTTCGAGCCTGCCTTGCGCGAGCGTGTCGCGCTGCTGAAGGGCCTCGATCCGTCCGTCGTCGACAAGGTGATCGCCGAGCGCATCGTGCTGACGCCGGGCGGAATGGAACTCGTGCGGACCATGCGGGCGAACGGGGCCTATACGGCGCTGGTGTCTGGCGGCTTCACGCTGTTCACCGAAAAGGTCTCGGCGATGATCGGCTTCAACGAACACCGTTCCAACACGCTGATCATCAAAGACGGCAAGCTTGCCGGGCTCGTGGGCGAGCCCATTCTGGGGCGTGAGGCGAAGCTGGCGTCGCTGGAGAGCCTGCGCGCCGCGCACGGTCTTGCCCATGGCGACACAATGGCGGTGGGCGACGGCGCGAACGATCTCGCCATGCTGGAGGCCGCAGGCGTAGGCGTCGCCTATCACGCCAAGCCCGCCGTGGCGGCCGTAGCGCATGTGCGGATCGACCATGCCGATCTCACCGCGCTGCTCTACATGCAGGGCTACAGGCGCGACGAATTCGTGCGTTGAAACTCAGCGGATCTTCAAATTCTGCAACGTCATCAGCGCGTCGGCGCCGATGCTGACATTGCCGGCGTCGAACAGGGAGACTGCCGCGCCTGCGCCACCGCTGGTGTCTAGCGTCATGGTGTTGGCGTCATACATGGCGCAGAACTTCGCCACGAAGGCCTGCAGTTTAGCGGGCTGTTTGAAGTCGGCGATTTTCAGCCGCGCGTCGATTGATTTTGCCTGCAGGTCGATGTCCTGCTTCGAAGTCGCAGGCGAGATGCCGAGCGCGGTCTGCACGACGGTGAGCAGCTTTCTGTCGGCGAGGATGCCGTAGGTATTTGTCAGGTTCGGGGCGTTCTGGCGAAAGTACAGGGCCAGCTCGACGCCCGGATTCGACGCGCCCTGATCGGCTTCCAGCGTCTGCTCCACATAGCGGGCGATGACGTCGTTCTTCACCGCCACAGTGCCGGTGGTGCCTGCGCCGTAGACGACGAAGTTGAAGGCGCGGGCGAAGTCCTTGATGCGCGGATCGTTGAGCCGGTTGGCGAGCGTGTTCGATCCGCCGAGGCCCTGTTGCAGCACGCGCTTCATCAGGCCTTTCGCATAGAGCCGGTCGCCCAGCCCGAACGCCTGCATGGCGATGCCGAACAGGCGGTCGTTCTTCAGCAGGCCGTCGATGCTCTTCACGTCGCCGATGTGCTGCTGGTAATATTTGATCTGCAGCGCGACCGCGGGCTTTGCGCTGGTGATGTCGCGCCAGCGGCCGATGTCGCGCGCCACCAGTTGATAGGACGTCAGGGTCGACACGATGCCTCCGGCGCGCAAATGAACGCCGAAAACAGCAAGGCCCGCTTGCGCGGGCCTTGAGTGTTGGTCCGGTGCGCGCTCGCCTATTCGATCGGCAGGGCCACGAAACGCTTGTCGCCGGCGGCGTTGGCGATGAGGAACAGGGCGGTCTTGCGGCCCTGATCCTTGGCGGCCTTCATGCGCGCCGTAATGTCGGTCGCGGCCTTCACGGGCTGCTGGGCGATTTCGAGAATCGTGTCGCCCGCCTGAATGCGCTTTTCGGCCGCGACGGAATTTGGCTCGACCTTCGTCACCACGACGCCGGTGACCTCTTCCTTGATGCTGTAGCGTTTGCGCAAATCGGCCGAAATGCCGGCGAACTCCATGCCGAGCGCCTTCTGCACGGCCGCCTGCGGGGCCGCGGGCGGCGCCTTGCCGGCGTCGAGCGACGCGGTCTGGCGTTCGTTGTCCTCAAGGCGGCCGAGCTTCACGGTCAGGTTCTGCTCCTTGCCGTCGCGCATCACGGTGACGCCGACTTCTTCGTCGGGCGGCGTCGAGGCGACGATCTTCGGCAGATCGGACGAATCCTTCACGTCCTGACCGTTGAACTTGAGGATGACGTCGCCGGTCTTCAGGTCGGACTTCTTGGCCGGGCCCTTCTCGTCGATGCCGGCGATCAGCGCGCCGCGCGGCTTGCCAAGCGACATCGCTTCGGCGATCGCGTCGTCAACGTTCTGGATGCGGACGCCGAGCCAGCCGCGGCGGGTCTCGCCGTACTTTTGCAACTGGTCGATGATCGGCATCACGGTCGCGGCCGGAGTCGCGAAGCCGATGCCGACCGAGCCGCCCGACGGCGACAGGATCGCGGTGTTGATGCCGATGACCTCGCCGTTCATGTTGAACAGCGGACCGCCCGAATTGCCCTTGTTGATGGAGGCGTCGGTCTGGATGTAATTGTCGTACGGACCGCTGTTAATGTTGCGGTTGCGGGCCGACACGATGCCGGCCGTCACGGTTCCGCCGAGGCCGAACGGATTGCCCACGGCCAGCACCCAGTCGCCGACGCGAGTCTTTCCGCTCTCGCCGAATTTCACGGCCTTTAGGGGTTTCTCGGGCTTCACGCGCAGCACCGCCACGTCGACCTTGGCGTCCTTGCCGATGAGTTCCGCCTTCAGCTTCTGGCCGTCGGTGAAGATGACGGTGATCTCTGTTGCGTCGGCGATGACGTGATTGTTGGTGATCACGATGCCGGCCGAATCGATAACGAATCCGGAGCCGAGCGAATTGCCGCCCCGCCGCTGCTGAGGCGGCTGGCCGGGCGCGCCGCCTTCGCCCTGCTGGCGGCGGCGGAAGAATTCATCGAACAGATCGTCGAATGGCGTGCCGCGCGGGATATTGGGGCCCGCGCCGCCGCCGCTGGCGCTACGGTCCGGCGCAGACTGGGCGGCGGAAATGTTGACGACGGCGTCGCTCACCGATTCAGCCAGATCGGCCAGCGAATCAGGCCCCTTGGCGAATGCCGCGCCGGGCGCGAGCATGGCGGGAGCCGCGACGGCCGCCATCAGAGCTGCGGCGAACGCGCCGGCGATGGCGCGCTTGCGCCGCTTGTTCATCGAAATGACCCTGATCGCCGAGGAATCCATCTTGCCAGTCTCCTGAAGCCGCCGAGCAGACTCGGGCGTTCCCCTATCGAAGCACGAACTAAGGCGAAATGGCGACGCCGAAAGCCGCCATCACGCTTATTTTACGCAAGCCCGTCCGGTTCGGCCAGCGGCCTCAGCGGGCGGGCGCAGGCGCGGCGGGCGCCGGGCGGATGCCCGACGGCGTCGCGAAGTAGCGGAAGAAGTCCGAACTCGGGCTGATCACCAGCCGCGTGTCCTGACCCTTCAGGCCCGCTTCGTAAGCCTGCATGGACCGATAGAAGGCGAAGAAATCCGGGTCCTTGCCGAAGGATTCGGCGAAGATACGGTTACGTTCCGCGTCGCCTTCGCCGCGCACCTGATCGGCCTGACGCTGCGCCTCGCCGCGCAGGACCACCACGTCGCGGTCGGCCTTCGAGGTGATGCGCTGCGCCTGTTCGGACCCCTGCGCACGGAATTCGGCCGCCTCGCGGGCGCGCTCCGTCTGCATGCGGTTGAACACCTTCTCGGAAATCTGCCGGGGCAGATCGGCGCGGCGGATGCGGACGTCGATGACGGAGACGCCGAGTCTTGCGGCTTCGCCGTCGACTTGATCGCGGATGCGGCCCATCAGGGCGGACCGGTTGTCGCGCACGATCTGAACCATGTTCGCTTCGCCGAGAACGCGACGCACCGCCGAGTTCAGCGTCGAGCCGAGCAGGTTGTTGCCGCGAGCGATCGTCTGCACCGCGCGGTAGTATTTCAGCACATCGACGATGCGATACCGCATGAACGCGTCAACCTCGATGCGGTTGTTGTCTGACGCCAGCACTTCCTGCTTGTCGGTTTCGAGATCGAGGATTCGCTTGTCGAAGGTTATAACGGTCTCGATGAATGGAACCTTGAAGTGAAGGCCGGGATCGGGAACGATGGCGCGTCCCGGCACGGGTTCGCCGAAGCGCAGAAGCAGGGCCTGCTGGTTCTGGCCGACGGTGAACAGGGAGCCGCCCGCCAGCACGATGGCGACGACGAGCAGGATGAGGGCGAAGAGCCCGACGGTCGGATTGCGCATCAGCGTGCTCCCTGCGGGGCCGAGGCTGCAGGACGGGGCGCGTCGAGCTGGCCTAGCGGCAGATAAGGCACGACGCCCTGACCGCCATTCTGGTCGATGATGATCTTGCTGACCCCGCCCAGCACGCGTTCCATCGTCTCAAGGTACATGCGTTCGCGCGTGACTTCGGGCGCCTTGCGGTATTCGTCATAGACCTGCGTGAAGCGCGCCGCCTGGCCCTTGGCTTCCGCCACGGTCTGTTCGCGATAGCCTTCGGCTTCCTGCACGATGCGGGCTGACGCGCCTCGCGCTTCCGGCACCACGCGGTTGGCGTAGGCCTCGGCCTCGTTGCGCAGACGGTCCTGATCCTGCTGGGCCGCCGTCACGTCGCGGAAGGCCGAGATGACCTGCTCGGGCGGATCGACCGACAGAAGCTGAACCTGCTGGATGCTGACGCCGGCCTTGTAATCGTCCAAGACCTTCTGGATCAGTTCTTTGGCCGCAGGTTCGATCACCTTGCGCTCGGCGGTGAGGATGCGCTGGATCGCAGTACGGCCGACGATTTCGCGCATCGAGCTTTCGGCCACGGCCTTCACGGTCTCGGGCGGATTGCGGACGTTGAAGGCGTAGTCCTCTGGCTTCTCGCTGTTGATGTTCCAGATCACGCGGAATTTGACGTCGGCGATATTCTCGTCGCCGGTCAACATCAGGCTCTCTTCCGGCACCTCGGTCTGCGTCGGCGCGCCGAGACGGCGTGTGTCGGTGCGGGTGACGAAGCCGATATCGATGCTGTTGACATCGCTCACGCCAAGCTTGGTGACGCTGCCGATCGGATAGGGCCAGTTATAATTGAGGCCCGACGTCGTGCGCTTGTCGAAGCGTCCGAACACCAGATTGAGGCCGACCTCGTTCGACAAGACGGTGTAGAAGCCGCTCGACAGCCAGGCGACCGCGACGGCGACCAGCACGAGCGCGATACCCTTGCCGCCGACGAAGCCGCCGGGGAGCGATTGCCGCAACCGGTCCTGTCCGCGGCGCAACAATTCCTCGAGATCGGGGGCGTTACCTCCGCCGCCGCCTGACGGTCCCTGACCCCAGGGGCCCTGATTACCGGGTTTCCAGGGGCCGCCGCCGCCAGACTGATTGTTCCAGGGCATGTAGTCCTCTCGTTTCTGCTTCTGGCGCCTTTGCTGGTCGTCAGCCGGGCGTGGGAGCGCAGTTAATCACGAACGGGGCTGTTTTCAACGGCGCTCGTTACGTTTCCGTGCTGCTTGCTTAACCTGAGGCGTAATCGACGAAAGTAAAGGCTGCTTCGTCGTTTGGACCGGGAGAATGAGCTTCGCGGGCGGTCTCGCGCCAGCGTGTACGGTCGATCGGCGGGAAATGCGCGTCGCCCGGCGGCGCAAGATCGACCTCGGTGATGTGCAGGCGGTCGGCGAGCCCCAGCGTCTGGGCATACAAATCAGCCCCGCCGGCGATCACAATCTCGTCTGCGCCCATGCGGGCGGCGGCTGTTGCGCCAGCCGCCAGCGCAGCGTCGAGGCTCGCGGCCGTCTCGACGCCCGGATGCGCCCACGAGGGATCTCGGGTCAGCACGATCGTTTGGCGGCCGGGGAGGGGCTTGCCGATCGACACGAAAGTCTTGCGGCCCATGATCATCGGCTTGCCGGTGGTCAGCGCCCGAAAGCGTTTCAGATCGCTCGAAATCCGCCACAGCAATCTGTTGTCGCCGCCGATCACCCCGTTGCTGGCGACCGCCGCGACTATGGCGAGCCGGGGCTTCATCTCGCGTGGTCCGCCAGACGCCAGAGCGCGGCGTCGGTGACGCGGCAGATCGTCCAGTCCTGCAGGCGCTTGGCCCCATTGGCTTCGTAGAAGTCGATCGCCGGCTGGTTCCAGTCCAGCACCGACCATTCGAGACGCGGCAGATTTTCGGCGACGCAGCGGCGCGCCACGGCCGCCATCAGGGCGCGTCCGAAGCCGTGACGCCGCCAGTCCGGCCGCACATACAGGTCTTCGAGCCAGACGCTGTGGCGGCCCCGGAACGTCGAGAATGTGTAAAACCACAGCGCGAAGCCGACGACGCGCCCCCCGGCCGCCTCGGCGATCTCGCAGAACACGCGCGGATTGTCGCCGAACAGCGCGGCCGACAGACTGTCCTGCGTGGCGTCGACCTCGTCCGACAGCTTCTCGTAGCTCGCCAGTTCGCGCACCAGCGCGAGGATTTCGGCGGCGTCGTCCGCCACGGCGGGCCGGATATGCGGATGGATCATCGGAAATCCTGTGTGGGCGCGCGTCAAACCGCCACTGGCGCGCGGATCAGCGGATGCGGATCGTAGTTCTCGATCGCGATGTCGTCGAAGCGAAAATCGAAGATCGACTTGACCGATGGGTTCAGCTTCAGCGCCGGCAGGGCGCGCGGCGCGCGCTCCAGTTGCAGACGCGCCTGATCGAGGTGGTTCAGATAGAGGTGCGCGTCGCCGAACGTGTGAACGAAATCGCCCGGTTGCAGGCCCGCCACGTGGGCGATCATGTGCGTCAGCAGCGCATAGCTGGCGATGTTGAACGGCACGCCCAGAAAAATGTCGGCAGACCGCTGGTAGAGCTGGCAGGAGAGCTTGCCGTCGGCCACGTAGAACTGGAACAGGCAATGGCAGGGGGCGAGCTTCATCTTTTCTATGTCGGGCACATTCCAGGCCGAGACGATGAGGCGGCGCGAATCCGGATTGCGGGCAATTTCCTTCATCAGCCACGAAATCTGGTCGAAGGTTGCGCCGTTCGCGCCTTCCCACGAGCGCCACTGCTTGCCGTAGACCGGACCGAGATCGCCGCGCTCGTCAGCCCATTCATCCCAGATCGAAACGCCGTTCTCCTTCAGATAGGCGATGTTGGTGTCGCCCTGCAGGAACCACAGCAATTCGTGGATTATGGACTTGAGGTGCAGCTTCTTGGTGGTGACAAGCGGGAAGCCCTGCGCGAGGTCGAAGCGCATCTGATGCCCGAACACCGAAATCGTGCCGGTGCCGGTACGGTCGTGCTTGCGCGTCCCGGTTTCGAGGACGTGCCGCATCAGGTCAAGGTACTGGCGCATGGGCTCGGATGTGGGGTTTCGGAACCCGATTCCTAGCCGGATTCGGCGCCGGAGTCGCGGGAATCCAAGATAGAGGTGTGGAAACTCTCAGGGGCTTCGCCGTCATGGCCGGGATTGTCCCGGCCATGACGTTTCTGAGTTACCGTAAGAAGGTAAAACTCACTCCGGCATCATGGTCGAGACGCCGCCGTCGACCAGAATGTCCGCGCCGCAGATGAAGCCGGAGTCTTCGGTGACGAGGAACAGGATGACCTTGGCGAGGTCCATCGGCACGCCCGGACGGTTCACCAGATTGACGATCGGGCGGTTCGGGTCGAATTCAGACTTGCCGACCGGCGAACCGATCTTGTTCGGCACCACGCTGTTGACCCGGATGCCGTGCGGGGCGAGCTGGATCGCCATCGACTTGGTGACGTTGCGGATCGCGCCCTTGGCGGCGGTGTAGGCGACGGCGCGGTTGCGGCCATAATAGCCCGAGGTCGAGCCGACGTTGACGATGCGGCCCTTCGTGCCCTTCGACACCATCGCCTTGGCGGCGTGCTTGGCGAACAGGAACGGTCCCGTCAGGGTGATGGCGAGGGTGCGGTTCCATTCCTCGGTGGTGATGTCGAACATGTGCTTGTTGTCCGAGATCGCGGCGTTGTTGACCAGAATGTCGACATGGCCCCACTCGGCCATCGCGCCGTTGACGGTGGCGATGATGTCTTCTTCCTTCGACACGTCGCACACGAAGGCCTTGGCCTTGCCGCCGGCCGCCACGATGTCGGCGGCGACCTTCTCGCCACGACCCTTGTCGAGATCGACGATCGCCAGAATGGCGCCTTCCGACGCCAGCAGCTTCGAGACGTCTTCGCCGATATTGCGGCCCGCGCCGGTGACGATTGCAACCTGATTTGCCAGTTTCATGTCCATCTCCTTGCTCGTTGATCCCTGGGGTATGCTTGAACGTTGAATTATCGGCGCGTATCGACGCGCCAGCTCTCGAAGCGGCGCTCGATGATGCGCAACAGTTCGGTGAGCAGCATGCCAGACCCGGCGATGATGAGCAGACCCACCATCACACGATCGGTCTGGAACGTCGCGCCGGCGACCGACATCATATAGCCGATGCCGGCGGATGCGCCGAGCATCTCGCCGACCACGATGCCGATCAGCGCGTGGCCGAGGCCGAGGCGCAGGCCGGTCAGCAGCATCGGTACCGACGAGGGCAGGGCCACCGTCATGAACAATTGCCGGTCGGACGCGCCGAACGAGCGCGCCACCTTGATGAAGTCGCGGTCGATGGTGCGCACGCCCGTGATCGTGCTCACCAGAATCGGAAAGACGGTCGACAGGAAGATGATGGCGACCTTCGCGGGCAGGTCGATTCCGAACCAGATAATGATCAGCGGCACCAGCGCGATACGCGGCGTCGCATACAGCGCCGACACGAACGGATCGAGCACCGCGTTGAAGCGGCGATACCAGCCCATCAGAATGCCGAGCGGAATGCCGACGATGACGGCGAGCCCGTAACCAAGTCCGAACTCCATGCCGCTGACGCCGAGATCGCGCCAGATCGAGCCATCGGCGATCATCGCCATTAGGGCCTTGAAGATGCGGCTCGGGGCGGAGACGAACAGAGGCTTGATCCAGCCCTGCGCCACAGCGACTTCCCACAGCAGCAGGAAGAGGATCACAGCGATGGAACCGATGAGGAAGTCTTCGCGCTTCTTCCAGAACGGAACCTTGCGGGCTGGCTTCCGGGCGCTGGCGGCCGCGTCGTTGGCGGAGACGGAGGTCATGGGCTCTTCCTCACGCCGTTGCGATCAATCCGCTGCGGGCGGATTCTTCGTCGATTAGTTTCCAGATATGGTCCTGCAACTCGTGGAAGCGCTTTTGCGTCTTGATCGACAGCTTGCGCTCATCCGGCAGGTCGATGTCGACCACTTCCTTGATCTTCGCCGGCCGCGCCGAAAACACCGCGACGCGCGACGACAGGAAAATGGCTTCATCGATCTGATGCGTGATGAACAGCGCCGTCTTGCGCGTACGCTCCAGAATTTTCAGCAGCTCCGCCTGCATGAATTCACGCGTCTGCGCATCGAGCGCCGCGAACGGTTCGTCGAGCAGCAACAATTGCGGATCGGGCGCGAGCGCGCGGGCGATGTTGACGCGCTGGCGCATGCCGCCCGACAGTTCGTGTGGAAAATGATCTCCGAAGCCCTTGAGGCCGACGAGATCGACGAGGCTGCGCGCCCGGTCGATCATGGCGGATTTCGGCATCTTCCGTTGAAGTTCGAGCCCGTACATCACGTTCTGCTGCACTGTGCGCCACGGAAACAGCGAGTCGTTCTGGAACACCATGGCGCGGTCGGAGCCCGGCTTCGTGACCACATGGCCGTCGACGCGGATCTCGCCGCCATCGACGTTGATGAGCCCGTCCACGGCGGCCAGAAAGGTCGATTTGCCGCAGCCGCTGGGCCCGACGATCGACACAAGTTCGCCTTCCCGCACCGAGAGATCGATGCCGTCGAGCACCTGCAGGGTCTGGCCGATGCGCTCGTTGAAATAGTCGAGACGTACGCCGCGCGCGGCCATTTTGGCAGGACGCTGGGCGTCCATGTTGATCTCCTGCGTCAGACGCGAGGCGTCACTTCAGCTTGGCGAAAAATCCGTCTTTCTGAAGCTGGTCGAGAATGGAGGTGTCGACCAGAGATTCAGCCTTCACGTTGGCGGCGGCTGGCACATTCGCCTTCAGTTCGTCGAGTACGATCGCGATGCCCTTCACCGACGGCGCCGGCACATCGGGGAAGATTTCCTTGGTGAAGTAATCGTAGGTTTCCTGCATGGCTCGGCCGGGCTTCATCTTCAGGAAGTCTTCGGTCGCCCTCATGCCGGCTTCGGGGTTCTTCTTGTAGAGCGCGATTCCTTCCGAGATCGCCATCATGAAGCGCTTCGCGCCTTCGGGGTTCTTCTTCAGGAACGCGCGCGTCGTCACGTAGGACGTGTTCGGGTAGTCGCCCGCGATTGGCGTCACGTCGACCATCATGTGATAGCCCTCGTCGGCGAGATCGGCGGTGCGCGGATATTGCTCCATGGAGGCGTCGAGCTGGCCACTCTTCATCGCCGTCGTGCGGGTGGTTTCGCCGCCGAGCTGCAGGATGTTGACATCGGACCGCTTGAGGCCGAGCGAGGTCAGCGCGAACGTCACCGCCGTGTCGGTCGAGGAGCCGAAGCGCGAGATGGCGATGCGCTTGCCCTTCAGGTCGGCGGCGGTGCGGATTTCGTTTTTCACCACGAGCTGGAAGGGCAGCTTGTTGGAAATGCCGCCGATGAAGACGAGATCGGCACCCTGCACGGCGGCCGCAGCCGCGGATGTATAGCCGTTCTGGCCGATATCGACCGAACCGCCGATGACGGCCTGCGTCAGAGTCGGGCCGCCGTCCACGTAGGTGATGGTGATGTCGAGGCCGTGCTTCTTGAAGACGCCCTGTTTCTGGGCGTAGTCCATCGGGGCTGTCGTCATCGAGAAGCCGTCGTAGCCGACGCGCAGCTTGATCGGAGCGTCTTGCGCGAGGACTGCTGTGGATGAAGCCGCGAAGGCGAGAATGCTGGCGGCTTTGGCGAACTGGCGACGGTTCATGGCGGGCTCCTCGTGGGTTTCCCTCGGCGTCTCATCATAGCGCGTCATGGCGAAGAGCGTAGGGGGAAGCAATCCGGAGCTTCACGATTGTGATGGATTGCTTCGCTTTGCTCGCAATGACGCGGCTGTTCAGGCTTTTGCGCGGCTGGAGCGCTCAGTGCGGGTGGCGGCTTCGTCGACCGCGTCGGCCGCAATGATGACGCCATAATCGCGCGCCGCCGCCTCGACCGACAGATAGCCTTCGCGAATATCGGACAGCACCATGGCGGGCTCGCGCTCGAGCGGGTTTCCAAGGCCGCCGCCGCCAGGCGTATCGAGCTGGAAACGGTCGCTCGCCTTCAGCGGATAATCCGCGTAGCGCGTCGGCAGACGCTTCTCCTCGGCTGTTCCCGGATTGACGATAATGTCGCCGGTGCGGCCCTTGCCGCCGCCGGCCGCGCCGTTCGGGGCGATGACGTGCTTGGTGGAACGGATGGAGAAACGCGCGTCTTCGAGATTGCGGTATTCGCGCCTGATGCCAAGTCCGCCGCGGAACTTGCCCGCGCCGCCGGAGTCGCGAATGAGCTCGAAGCGCTCGACGCGAGTCGGGAATTCGCTTTCGACGATTTCGATGGGGGCGATCTTGGCGTTGCTCTGGTTCACCGATGTGCCGGACGTGCCATCCTTGGCCGCGCGCGCACCTGCGCCGCCGCCGAGAATTTCGTACTGCACATAGCCCTTGCCAGTGTAAGTGCTGCGGCCGCCCAGAATGATGGAGCGGCTGCCGCAGCCGTCAGCGCGGGCTTTCGCCGGCACGATGTTGGTCAGCGCCGCGAACACGGCTTCGACCGTCGCGTGCACGGTCGGGTTATAGGTGTTGACCGGCGCCGGATAGCGCGGGTTCATCACGCTGCCTTCGCGCACCGTGATGTTGAACGCGTCGAACAGGCCGGAGTTGACGAAGATGTGCGGATCGACGAGCGCGATCAGCACATAGGCGCAGGCGGCGTTGACCAGCGGCGGCCGGATGTTCGCCGGGCCGCGCGTCTGATCGGCGGAGCCCGAGAAATCGAAGTGGATGTTATCGCCCTTCTTTTCGGCGACGACATGGATGCGCACCGGCTTGTTCAGCTCGATGCCGTCGTCGTCGACGAAGCGCTCGGCCTCGTAGCGGCCGTCGACCCATTCGGAGATGGCGGCGCGCATGCGCAATTCGGCGAGTTCGAGCAGACGCGCGAAACACGCCACCGCGTTATCGCGGCCGAACTTGCGAATCAGCGTCGCAAAGCGCTCTTCGCCGAGACGGCTCGAACCGAGCTGGCCGCGAATGTCGCCCAGCACCAGTTCAGGCGTGCGGCTGTTCGAGGCGATGATGCGCTCGATCTCGACATTGCGCTGGTAGCCGCGTTGATAACGCACGGCCGGCAGGTGCAGGCCTTCGTTGAAAGTCTCGCGCGCCTGTCCTGAGCACGAGCCCGGCACCGGGCCGCCGATGTCGCTCTTGTGCGCGATGGAGGCGCAGAAGCCCATCATCTCGCCGTCGACAAAGACGGGCGTGATCACCGCCATGTCGGGCGCATGCGGACTGCCGCCTTCATACGGATGATTGATCAGATAGGCGTCGCCTTCGGCGATGTCGTCGTAGGTGCGCAGCACCGCCTGACAACAGGCCGGAAACGAACCGATGTGCAGCGGAAGCACGACGTGCTGGGCGATCACCAGTCCTTGCGGATTCATGATCGCGCAGGAGGCGTCCTGCGATTCGCGCACGATCGTCGAATAGCCCGTGCGGAATAGCGAATTCTGCATTTCCTGCACGATGCCGTCGAGGCTGGCGCGCATGATTTCAAGATCGACCGCGTCGAGCTTGGGCTGTTTGGCGGCTGGCGACGGCATCAGGCGTCTCCCATCGTCATGATGATGTTGCGATACTCGTCGACACGCGCCGTATGGCCCGGGAACAGGACGGTTGTGCAATCGAGCTGGTCGATGATCGCCGGACCCTTGAAGGTCGCGCCGACGTCGAGGCGTTCGCGCTGATAGACGGGGCAATCGACGATCTTGCCGTCGAACTGCGCCTTGCGGGTTTCGCGGATCGCATCGGAGAGTTTCGCGCCGGTGGCGGCGAACTTCGGAATTTTCACCGGCGGCACCACGCCGACGCCGCGCAGCCGGTAGGACACGATCTCGACCGGTTCGTCCGGCGCGGTGTGGCCGAACATGTCCTTGTGCATGGCGTCGAACTGCTTGCGCAGCGCCGCGATGGCGCCGGGCGCGAGCGGCATGTCGCATGCCACGGTGATCTCGTAGCCCTGTCCGGCGTAGCGCATGTCGAGCGATGGCTCGATGCGGATCTGCGCCTCGCTGAAATCCTCCGACGCCAGCTCGGCGCGGGCGTGTTTCGCCAGATCCTCAAACACTTCGTTGATCTGCGCTTCCGTGGTCTTCGCCAGCGCGCCCAGACGTGAGCGGATGTAGTCGTGCTTCACGTCCGACATCACGAGGCCCATGGCCGAATAGACGCCCGGGTAGAGCGGCACCACGACGCCCGCCATGCCAAGCTCCTCGGCGATGCGGCCGGCGTGCAGCGGCCCCGCGCCGCCGAAGGCGAGCAGCATGAAATCGCGCAGATCGTGGCCACGCATGGTGGAGATCGCCTTGATGGCTTCCTCCATCTTGACGTTGATGATGCGCACGATGCCTTCGGCAGCGGCCGGCACGGTCATCTGCAGCGGATCGGCCACGTTGCTCTGGATCGCCGTGCGGGCCTTGAGGCGGTCGAGCTTCATCTTGCCGCCGAGGAAATTGTCCTCGCCGAGATAGCCGAGCACCAGATTGCAGTCGGTGATGGTGGGCTGCGTGCCGCCACGCGAATAGCAGGCGGGGCCGGGCGCGGCGCCGGCGCTCTGGGGGCCGACTTCCAGCGAGCCGAAGCGGTCGACGCGCGCCAGCGTGCCGCCGCCGGCGCTGACCGTGTTGATGTCGATCATCGGCAGCGCGATGTCGCGGCCTTCGATCTTGCCGCGATTGCTGACGGAGGGCTCGCCGTCCTTGATCAGCGCCACGTCGCAGGACGTGCCGCCCATGTCGAAGGTGATGAGGTTCTGGAATCCGGT
>CANJEY010000032.1 GCA_947472615.1 Beijerinckiaceae bacterium | reverse complement strand
TCACGGGCTGCCGCACGCCGTATTTTGGCTTCGAATTGGACAAAGTCGAAGGCGTTCGCAGTTCACTCATTCCTGTAGTAGCCTCCGCGACAGCAAAGGAGTCTTGCAATGCTTGGGTGGCCTTCACGCTGGGGCTGGAGTCGGTGGAACCGCCCCCGAGGAATTTCGAAACGTCCACTTGTAACCGTTGATTCTGAAGAATTGGCGTTCAAGCAGAAGTGGCACGAACTCCGATCCAAGCAGATCGAGGGGCCGTGGTTTATTGCGCAACCTGAAAAACTACAAGGATGGCAAAGGCGGCTTAGCCGCATTGCAAAATCGGGGAGCAGTAGAAGAAGCAGCGACTCGCCTAAGGTTGACTAGACTCCCGAACATCCGGTGGATTGTGCCGGACGCGCGCAGTCGCTAGGGTCGGGCCAACCTAATTCGGGAGGCGACATTGAGCCCTTGGACCAGATTTCTTCTGTGCGCAGCCACGGCCGCAGGCCTGCAATTCGGCGCCGCGAATGCGCAGACGCCCGCCGCCCAACCCTCGTGGATGATGCCGGAGATTCTCGCCGAGGCGAGAGCCGAAGGCGGACTCACCGTCTACGGATCGGTCAACGAGCAGGAAGCCTTTCCGCTGTGGAAGCTGTTCGAGGATTCGACCGGCATCAAGCTGAGTTATGTCCGCGCGTCCGATTCGCAATTATCGAGCCGCATCCTGCTCGAGGCGCGCGCCCAGCAGCGCAGTTGGGACCTCTATGTCAGCACGGCCGTCATCAAGCTGCCGACAGACCTGCTGGCCCAGACCGATCCGCCGCTCGCCTCAACCCTGATCCCGCAGGCGCGCGACCCGAACCGTCGCTGGTACGGCTCGTCGGCGAATTACAACACGCCCGCCTACAATACGAAATACGTCAAGGCGTCCGACATGCCCAAGACATTCGAGGGCTTCCTCGATCACCCCGAATGGGTCGGCAAGATCGCCATCGACGGCACGGATGGACAGTGGCTCAGCGCCATCTATGCGCACTTCGGCGAGGACAAGGCGAAGAAGCTGATGGGCGATCTCGTCACCAAGATGAAGATCACCACGCTCGACGGGCATCTGGCGTTGGCGCGCGCCGTGGGCCTCGGCGAATACTGGATCGCGCTGAACAATTACACGACGCTGACCTACAACGTGCAGCTCGCCGGCGAACCGACCGACATCTGGCCGATGGACCCGGTGGCGCTGTTCCTGATTCAAGTCGGAGTCAGCTCGCGCGCGCCGCATCCCAAGACGGCGCTGCTCGCCACGAACTTCCTGCTCAGCCGCGAGGCGCAGCAATTCGCGGCCAAGACCGGCCGCATTCCGGTGCGCACCGACGTGACGCCCAATCCGCCCGACGCCCTCAGCCGCCTCAATGGCTACAAGATCGTCGCCACGCAATTCTCCCCCGAGGAAGAACGCAAGTGGCAGCGCACCTTCGACAGCGTCTTCAAGGGTAAGTAATCCGTTCCAGAACCGAGAGGCCGCAATGTCCGACCACGATCTGCTCGACCGTTTCTCGCAAGCCATCCTCGATCTCGATTCGAAGAAGCTGCCGGCGCAAGTGCAGCAGCAGACCAAGCTGCTCATCCTCGACTCCATTGGCTGCGCGCTAACGACGCTCGACGAACATGAAGTCACCGAGGCGGTCGAGGCGATCGAGTCGACCGGCGGCGCGCCGCAGGCCACCGTCATCGGCTCGAAAGGCAAGACGTCAGTCGCCAACGCGACGCTCGCCAACGGGATTCTGGTCCGTTACCTCGATCTGAACGACTTCACCCTCGGCATGGGCAAGAGCGGCATCAGCATTGGCGGCCATCCGAGCGACAACATCCCGGTCGCGCTCGCGGCCGGCGAATGGCGCAAGTCCAGCGGCGCGGACGTGATCGCCTCCATCGTGGCGGGCTACGACGTGTTCGAGCGTCTGCGCGCCGTGTTCGACAACAAGGGCCGCTGGGACGGCACCACAGTGTCAGGCATCGTGGCCGCCGCCATGACCGGCCGCCTGATGAATTTCGACGTCGGCAAGATGAGCAACGCCATCGCGCTCGCCGGCATGCGCTCTGCGACGCCGCGCCTCGTCCGCCGCGGCCACATCACGGCGGCGAAGTTCCTCGCCAATCCGCTGATCGCCCAGACCGGCGTGACGAGCGCCATTCTGGCGAACGGGGGCATGACGGGTCCGCGCGCGATTCTCGACAGCCCGGACGGCCTGCGCGGCCTGTTCCGCGAAAACGCCGACTTCAAGCATCTGTCCGCGCCGATCAGCGAACCCTACGCGATCAATCTGGCGCATGTGAAAGCCTTCCCGTGTCTGGCGACCGGACAGGCCGAGACCGCCGCCGCGATTCAGATGCACAAGGTGCTGGGCGGTCGCACCGATCACATCGAGAACTTCGAGGTGATCATGGCAGACTATGAAATGGTCCACGACCAGCAGGGCGATCAGGATCGCCGCTACCCGGATTCACGCGAGGCGGCTGATCACAGCTTCTACTTCCTGGCGGCGGTCGGCATGATGGACGGGACGCTGACCATGCGCTCCTACGACAATGCGCGCTGGACCGATCCGGTCGTCACGGCGCTGATGGCGAAGGGCAAGATGGCGACCGACGCAGGCTGGAACACCAAAGCCCCGAACGGCTATCCGTGCGCCATCAAGGTCACCCTCAAGGATGGGACGACGCACCGCACCGAAGTCGCCTACGCGCCGGGCCATTCGCATGGCAGCCTCGACGAGACGGCCGTGGTCGAAAAATTCACGCGCCTCACCGGCGGCGTGCTGTCCTCCGCCGAACAGGAGAAGGTGCGCGACGCGGTGCTGCAGCTCGAGAAGCTCGACTCCATCGCGCCTGTGATGGAAATGGTCGCCGATAAGCGCAAGTGAGCCGCAGACGCGGCGATCACTTCGCCGCGGTCTGGCCCTGCTGCGCGGGGACTTTCCAGATTTCGATCACCCGCACTGGCTTGCGGGCTGGCGCCTGTTCGGGCGTCTGCGCGCCGGTCGAGACGATCTCGACAGCCGCATCCTGAACCTGCGCCTGCTGGGTGGGGGCGACCGGCGGCCGCGCCTGCGCGCTGACGCCGTCGGGCGTCAACAGCCACAGGGCCGCGATCGCCACGAGCGTCACCATTGCGATGTCGCGCGCGCGCTGAAACTCCAGCCGGGTCATGCGGGCGCCGAACGCGCTTCGGCTGGCGGTCTGCGATGGGAAATCGTGAGCTACTGACATGACTGACGCCTCGTTCTTATAGGGCCAGAATGACAGGCGCCGCCCCCGGACGATGTGCGGGGCCGCACCCGGCGAAACGCCGCCCGATTGGCGTTCGGCCCGCGCCCCCGCTAAGGTGAGCGATCGGAAACAGGAGGTAGACCGACCGTGTTGAAGCAACTCGCCCTGTCCATCGAGGACGCCCGCAAGATGGCCGCCGCCGGCCGCGCCGAAGCGCAGAAGAACGGCTGGAACGTCGTCATCGCCATTGTGGATGATGGTGGACACCTGATGTATCTCGAACGCGCCGACGGCACGCAGAAGGCGTCATCCGTGATCGCGCAGGACAAGGCCCGCACGGCCATCATGTTCCGCCGCCCCTCGAAAGCGATGGAAGACGTCGTGGCGGGCGGCCGAATCGCCGTCATGGCGCTCAATGGTCTGACGCCGATCGAAGGCGGTCTGCCGATCGTGGTCGAAGGTCAGTTCGTCGGCGCCATCGGGGTGTCGGGCGTGCAGTCGCATCAGGATGCGCAGGTCGCAAAGGCCGGCATCGACGCGCTCGGCGCGTAATCGAAATCAGCGTCGCGCGCTAACCGATGCGCGCGACGAGCTTCTCGTAGAGCGCGTTGCGCGCGCCGAAGATGTAGTCGTGCGCCCCGACCGTGACATGTTCCGCGCCCTGCGCGATGAGCCAGTCGGCCAGCGGCGCGGCCTGTTTGGCCGGACACATCAGGGTCAGCGGGCCATCATGCAACACGCCGAAAATGTCGCGGGCGCCGAACAGTTTGCCGGCTTCGCGGGCGATGTCGCTCTTGTGGCCGCCGACCAGCGCGCGCACTTCGCGCGACGTGCGCGCCTCTTCTTCAGCGGCAATGCGCGACAGGATCAGCCGCACGGTCTCGCGCGTCGCCTCGTTCCACGGCGCGCCGACGGAGGCGACCAGATTGGCCTCCGACCGCAGCATCACGCCGTCGTCGAGCACCTTCAGAGCATTCGCCGCGAGCGTCGCGCCCGTGGTGGTGATGTCGACGATCAGTTCGGCCTGACCTGCGGCAGGAGCGCCTTCGGTCGCGCCGAGCGATTCGACAATGCGGTAATCGGTGACGCCCGTTTCGGCGAAGAAACGCCGCGTCAGGTTCACGTATTTCGTCGCGACCCGCATGCGGATGCCGCGCCGCGCCCGGAAAGCCGCCGCCACGTCTTCTAGATCAGCCATCGTGCGAACGTCGATCCACGCCTGCGGGACGGCGACAACCACATTGGCGTGACCAAAGCCGAGCGGCGTCAGCAGTTCCACCCGCGCGTCGGCGTCCGGAATCGTTTCGCGCACAAGATCTTCGCCGGTGACGCCCAGATGCACCGTACCGCCCGCGAGGTGCGAGACGATTTCGGAAGCAGAGAGAAAGGCGATCTCGACGCCCGGCACGCCCGCGATCGTGCCGCGATAATCGCGCGCGCCGCGGCCCTGCACGACGTTCAGCCCGGCGCGGGCGAAGAATTTCGCGGCGTTTTCCTGCAGGCGGCCCTTCGACGGAACCGCGATGGTGAGCGTATCGGGAGCGGAGCTGTTCATCGGGCTGCTCCCGTATCGCCGAACAATCGGTCGCACCAGATGCCTGCGCCGACCGCCGGGATTTCGCCTTTCGCCCCGAGCGTCGTCATCAGCCGATCGTAACGCCCGCCGCCCACGACCGGGCGTCCGTCCGTGCGCGCCGGGTCCTGCGCCTCAAACACGAAGCCGGTGTAATAGTCGATGTTGCGGCCGAAGCCCGCCGAGAACGTCATGCCCGACACGTCCAGGCCGCGCGCGGCGATGAAGCCGAGGCGCGCGTCGAAGGAATCGAGCGCGCCGGACAGATCGAGATCGGAATCCTGCGCCAGCGTGCGCAATTGCGCCGATGCGTCGTCGGGATCGCCCGTGATCGCCAGGAAACGTTCGATCACCCGCCGCTTTTCAGAGCTGACCGCAGCGCCGGATTTCAGCGACGACTGTTCCAGAAAGCGCTCAGCGATTTCGTTGGCGCTGCGCCCGCCGACCGACGAAATGCCGGCGATGGACAAGAGGTCTTCGACCAGCGCCAGCGCGCCCTTCTTGTCGACGCCTTCCAGCGCCGCCAGCACGCCGGAGTGATCCGAGGACGAGCCATTCTGTCCGGTGTCGAAAATCTGCGCGACGCTCTGCCCGCGCATGTGTCCGCGCCGCACGCGCCGCAGCCAGACCGGCGGCAGACTCAGTTTTTCGAGGAATTCGCCAAACAGGCCCGCATCGCCCATGCGGACATTGAGGGAAGGGCCGCCCGCGACGGCGACAGATTCCAGCGCGAGCGTCAGTATTTCGGCGTCGGCGGCCTCGCGGTCAGTGCGGCCGAAGCTCTCGATGCCGGCTTGAATCGATTCGCCCGACGCATTCGGCCGATAGCGAAAGACCGGCCCGAGGTAGGAAAAGCTCGCCTGTTCGCCCGCCGAGGCCGAGGCCAGATAATCGCGGCAGACCGGGATCGTATATTCCGGCCGCAGGCAGAATTCGGCCCCCGCGCCATCGGTCGTCAGATACATGCGGCCGCGGATTTCCTCGCCCGAAAGATCGAGGAACACGCTGGAGGGCTGCAAAATCGACGGCTCGGCGCGCACATAGCCGGCCGCGACGAGATGCGACAGCAGGGACGCCTGCTTGCCCTCGATCGATCCTTCGGCCACCGTTTCCATGCTCGCGATCACGTCTCACCTCTGCTGTGGGCCACTCTTTACCAAGCATGTTTCAACAGTGCGACCGGATTCGGCGGGGACGGTGAACGGCCCCCTTGACCGAAAGCAGCAGTCCTGATGGCCGCGGCGGCATTTTCAGCGCGGCCGTTCCGTGAAATGATCCGCCATCCGCACGACCGGACCTTCGAAGCCGAGCGGCGAACCACGAGAGGGATGCTCAATGAACTACAGGCTTGGACTTGCGGCTGCGGCCGCCCTCATCGGCGCGGTTCTGCCCGCGGCTGCGCAGGAGACGATCAAGATCGGCCTCGTGCTGCCGCAGACCGGCGTGCTCGGCGCTGTTGGCCAGCAGGCGCTCGCCGGCGCGCGGCTGTTCGTGAAGCTGAACGGCGACATGGTGGCGGGCAAGAAGATCGAATTGCTGACGAAGGACGACGCCAGCATTCCGGACAATTCGCGCCGCATCGCGCAGGAATTCATCGTCAACGACAAGGTCGCCATCGTGGGCGCGGGCCTGACGCCGAATGCGCTGGCGCTGGCGCCCGTCATCACACAGGCGAAAATTCCATCTGTCATCATGATCTCCGGCACGTCGTTCGTGACCGAGCGCTCGCCCTATTTCGTCCGCACGAGCTGGACGCTCGGCCAGCAGGCGCAGGTGATGGCCCAGTGGGCTGCGAAGAACGGCTCGAAGCGCGTCGTCTCCGTCCAGTCCGATTGGGCGCCGGGCGACGAGGCGGCCGGCGTGTTCATGGAGACCTTCAAGGCGCTCGGCGGAACGGTGGCGGAGAACCTGAAGATTCCGCTGCAGAACCCGGATTTTGCGCCGTTCCTGCAGCGCGCCCGCGACAACAATCCCGATTCGCTCTTCGTGTTCGTGCCGCCGGGACAGACCGGACCGTTCGCGCGGCAGTTCGTGGAGCGCGGCTTCGACAAGGCGGGCATCAAGCTGATCGGCACCGGCGACGTCACCGACGACGAGGATCTGCCGAACATGGGCGACGCCATGATCGGCGCTGTGACGGCGGGCTTCTATTCGGCCAACCACAACTCGCCGATGAACAGGGAATACGTCGCGGCCTTCATGAAGGAAAATCCCGGCCGCCGCCCGAACTTCGTGTCGGTGTCGGGCTACGACGGAATGCGGCTGATTTACGAGGCGCTGAAGAAGACCAATGGGGCGACCGACGGCGACGGTCTCATCGCCGCCATGAAGGGCCTGAAGTGGGAATCGCCGCGCGGCCCCGTCGCCATCGATCCCGAGACCCGCGACATCGTGCAGGACATCTACATCCGTCGGGTCGAAAAGGTCGACGGCCAGTTGTGGAACGTCGAGTTCGACAAGGTCGCCGAGGTGAAGGATCCGGGCCACGCCAAGGCGAAATGATCGCACCTTCGGTTCGCGGGCTTGAAGGCGGGGCTTCGGCTCCGCCTTTTTCAATGCAGGATCGAATGGTTAACGCCGCGCCCGCCCGGACAGGTTCGAAATTAACGATGTTTTTTGTACGTCATTTAACCTTAATGATTTCAAATATTAATACGGAACATGTTTAATATAATCGTTAAATAACCACTGTTTCTGTTAATGCTTAACTTCGGCGATATTTGGATTAGCTTCAGTTCCATCGAAAGCGGCCGTCGTCGGGCCGCGTTGGCCGGGCGGGGTCCGGTCCCGAGGTGGGGTGAAGCGAAATGCGGCCGATCTGGTATTTGCCGATGGTGGTTCTGGCGGGATCCGCCGGATTCCATGACAGGGCTTTCGCGGGTGGTCCGGTGGTGATTCCCGGCATCGGTCCCGACGTCCAATATCAGGCGCAGCCCGCGCCGCGGGCCTATCAGCAGCAGAGCGAGCTCGGCGGCGGCTTCCTCGAAATGCTGGTCACGGGTCGCGATCCGACGGCCGGACAATACGCCCGTCCTGCCGCGCCCCCGATGGTTCGCGCCGCTCCGGTGCTGGCGCAGCCGCCCGTCGCCCGAGTTGCTTACGCTCCTGCGGCCGCAGCGCCCATGATGGCCATGCAGCAGGCCATGAACCCGATGTTCCGCCGGCAGGAAGTGGACTACGCCGGGACCGAAAAGGCCGGCACCATCGTGGTCGATACGCCAAGCCGCTTTCTCTATTACGTGCTCGGCAATGGCCGCGCGCTGCGCTATGGCATCGGCGTCGGCCGGCCGGGCTTCGAATGGGCGGGCGTCAAGACCGTGTCGCGCAAGGCCGAGTGGCCTGGGTGGACTCCGCCGCCCGAAATGCTGCTGCGCCGCCCGGATCTGCCGCGCCACATGGAAGGCGGCCCGGACAATCCGCTCGGCGCCCGCGCGCTCTATCTCGGCTCCTCGATGTACCGGATCCATGGCACCAACGAGCCGCACACGATCGGCCAGAACGTTTCGTCCGGCTGTATCCGCATGATGAATGAAGACGTGATCGACCTCTACGAGCGCGCCCGGGTGGGCACGCGCGTGATCGTGATCTGACGAAATTCCCCGGAGACGCGCGTCACGTACTCCGGGGCTGCTCAACAGAGCGGACAGGAGGGGGCCGTCCTGCGCAAGCAGGACGGCTCTTCTGATTCAGGCGTCCGTCATGCCGTCGTCGGAGCTGTCAGACGAATCATCGTCATCGTCGTCGTCATCGTCGGAAGCGTTCTGATAGGACGCATCCGAGAATCGGGCCGCGCCGCTCTTGTCGTCCAGCGCCGAACCCTGCGGAAAGATGCCGCTGGTGTCGGAGCTAGACGCCGGACTCGACCCAAAGCCCGAACCGATGCCGTGCGAGTTGTTGTGGCCAGAGAACAGGCCCGACAACGAATTGGCGAGCAGCATGCCGCCCGCGACGCCGGCTGCCGTGCCGAGCGCGCCCTTGAGGAAACTGCCGCCGGCTGCGGCCTGCGGTTGCTGCGACCAAGGACCGGCCTGAGGTTGGGGCTGCGGCTGCGGCTGCGGCGCAGCCTGTCCGCCCCACGGCCCGGCGGACGGCGATGGACCGCGTGCAGCCGGGCGATCGTCGCCGCCGAACAGCGATTTGCCGATTCCGCCAAGGAAGCTGCCTGAGCCGGCGGCTGGCTGCGCCTCGAGGTCGCGCACTTTCGCTTCGAGTTCCTCGATTTTCGCGGCGGCGGCCTTCAGACCCTCCTCCTGCACGATCACCGTCTGGGTGAGCAGGTAGGGCGCATACGGCTGTTGCCGCACGGCCTCGTTGATGAAGGCTTCGGCCTCGCGGTCGCGTGGACTGCCAGCCGCTCCTCGGATCCGATCGAAAAGACCGGCAAGCAGTTGGCGTTCTTCGGGGGTCATCACAAGTCTCCCTTGCTGCGGGCTCATGCCCGCGGGTGCAGATATGGGCAGTGCTTGTGTCGTTACCAAGTCGTCCCGCGCAAATCCGTGCATCCGCGCACAGGCATAAAAAAACCGGCCGGATTTCTCCGGCCGGCGCTCAACTCTGGAGTTGAGAGAAAATCAGTACTTGGCGACGACCGAGTTGGCCGGACCGGACAGATCCTTGAGGCTCATGTCAGCTGACAGGGTGAGCATGAAACGATTGCCGCACCAGTTGGAACGGCCCGAGGTATTGCCGCCCGGATCGCTGCTGACCGCGTAGCACTGGCTCTTGTTGAGCGAGCTGCCATGGTAGCGGGCGTCGATCGTGAACACCTTGTAAGCATACGAAATGCCGGCGTTCCAGGTGTTGTAGCTCGGGAAAGCGAAGAGGCCGTAGATCGACGTCGCCTTTGTGGTGCCGAGATACTGGCGACCGAATTCGCCGGACACCGAGAAGCCCGATTCGCCGAAGGTGTACTTGGCGGTGCCGGACAGGTAGGTGCTGCTGAAGCCGTAACGGTTCCAGTTGGGCGAGTAGTACACATTCGCGCCAAGCACGAACGAGTCGGTCACGTTGACGGTGGGCTTGGCGTAGAGTTCGAAGAAGCTCGGATCCTTCGCGGTGGTCGCTGTAAACAGACCGCCCGGATTGGTCTGCTGGTTCAGCACGGCGCCGAGGCCGTTCAGCCAATACTGATTGGTGTTGCCCGGATAGAGATAGTAGATGCCGCCGACGTCGATCGAGAACTTGCCGATCGTCTGACGAACGCCGCCGTACAGGTCGATTTCAGCCGCAGGCGCGGTCGGAAGCTTCACGCTCCAGCCCTGAACGCCAGCATAAAGCTGCGTGTCGCCAATGTTGTAACGGGCTTCGCCATAAGCGGTGACGCTGGGATTGCCAGACGACTGCGTGATGCCGCGCGAGATGTAGTCGGACATCAGCTTGCCGCCCCAGGCGAAGTCGAAGCCGGTGACGCTGACGGGGGCCGGAGGCGTCAAGGGCGCCTTCTTGGACGGAATATCAGCCGCGACGGCCGCGCCTGAGGTGAACGTAGCAGCGAAAACCGCCGCAAGAACTTTCGATTTCATTACCGACTCCATTGCCCCAGAGAAATTCTGTGTGCCGAAATTGGACTTTTTGGCGGTGAATCGGCAAGGTCAAGTCGTAGGCATGTGCTGCCTAATGAGGCATTTTTGACTGTGCAGATAGGGATTGTCTCGGCTGTTGCAGATCGGTCACATCTGCCGAGGCGGTTTTGGTTTGTGTTGCGTAAGCTTTTGAATTCAAATTGAACACGAGCTCTATTGTTTCGGGGCCGACGCAACGCTTTCCCGGACCAGACGCGCCCGCGCCTGCGCGAATGGACGTGAATCGAAAGCGGTTTCGCCCAACGTGTCGCGCAACATCGCCAGCTCATCGGCCAGAATAGCTTCGAACATCAAGCGGCTGAGCGTCCGGCCGTCGTGCAGCCGCGCCGGCTGGCGCAGCCAGTCGCGGATCTGGCCGGCGCAGGCTGCGACCGTCGCTGGATCGGCGAGGCCGGGTCCCGGATCGCGCCCGGCGATCTCCGCCTCGAGCGCCAGTAGGCAGACGAGGATTCGGTCACGAAGGGCGGTTTCGGACGGCGATTCTTCGAGAACGGGCCATGCGCCCTGCGGACTGGACGGCCGCGCGCCGCGCCCCGCCACGAGTCGCGGCGTCGGCCGTAGATTGAGCTTACGGGCGCCGCGGGCTTTCGGAGCCGCAGTTCGGGTCCGCCCGGTGGCGCGCGCCGTCAGCGAACGCGTCGCCGGCAAAGGCGCGGCGGAAGTCGCGGCCGGCTTCGTGGCGCGTCCCGCGCGCTTTGCGGGCTTTTTCGTCGCACCCCGTTTGGCGGCGGGTTTCTTCGGCTTCGTGGCCTTGGCGGTCTTGGCCTTCGTTTTGGCCCTGGGGCTCTTGGCCTTTGCGGCCTTCGGCTTTGCCGCACGAGTCTTGCGCGCTTTGCCCGGCGCACCTGTCTTGGTCGGCTTTTTCGCCATTGGAAATCCGGTGTCAGGTCAGAGACGGAAGGGGCGGACGCGCCATCGCGGGCGAGGTCGCATGGTCGGCTGAAAGGTCCATATTCGCAAGACCTTCCGGCGGGGGGCCGCCGCTCGCCCAGTCGAGCAGTTCCACCGTGTGGACGATTGGGATCTGCGTGCCGCCGCCGATCTGCGTCATGCAGCCGATGTTGCCCGTGGCGATGATGCGCGGACTGGTGCGCTCGATGTTGGCGACCTTGCGGTCGCGCAGGCGGCCGGCGATCTCCGGCTGCAGGATGTTGTAGACGCCGGCCGAGCCGCAGCAAATATGGCCCTCCGGGACGTCGCGCACGATGAAGCCAGCCGCCGCCAGAAGGCGTTTGGGTTCGTCGCGAATCTGCTGGCCGTGCTGCATCGAGCAGGCCGAATGATACGCGACCGGAATGCGGGACGCGTTCGGAAACTGCAGATCGAGACGCGCGAGATATTGCGTCACATCGAGCGTGATCGCCGACACGCGCTTCGCCTTGTCCGCATAGTGCGGATCATCGCGCAGCATGAAGCCGTAGTCTTTCACCGTGGTGCCGCAGCCAGACGCCGTCATCAGAATGGCGTCGAGACCCTCGCCGTCCATTTCGGCGATCCAGGCGTCGACATTGCGACGTGCAAAATCGAGCGCGTCGGCTTCGCGGCCCATGTGATGCACCAGCGCGCCGCAGCAACCTTCGCGCTTGATTTGTATGACTTCGACTCCGTTGCGCGCCAGCAGTCGGCGCGCGGCGAGGTTGATCGAGGGTTTCAGCACCGGCTGGGCGCAGCCTTCCAGCATCGCCACGCGGCCCCGGCGCGGCGAAGCAATCAAAGGCGGCGGCGTCGGGATTTCGCGCGCTGGAAAGTGGTTCGGCGCAAGGCGGATCATCGCCGACACCCTGTCGCCAATGACCGGCAGACGCGCCGGCAGCGGCCCCAATGGCTTCGCCAGCAATGCGCCTGCCAGCGCGATGCGAAACCGCTCCGGGTATGGCAGCACGAAGGCCAGCAACGCGCGCATGAAACGATCGGCCGCGCCGCGGCGATGCGTCTTTTCGATATGCGCGCGCGCGTGATCGACGAGATGCATGTAGTGCACGCCCGACGGACAGGTCGTCATGCACGACAGACAGGAGAGACAGCGATCGACATGCTTCACAACCTCCGGCGTCGCCGGTCGATCGTTCTCCAGCATGTCCTTGATGAGGTAGATGCGCCCGCGCGGACTATCGAGTTCATCGCCGAGCAGCAGATAGGTAGGACATGTCGCGGTGCAGAATCCGCAATGCACGCAGGTGCGCAAAATCTTTTCCGAGACAGCCATGTGGCTGTCGGCGAGTTGCGCGAGGGAAAAAGTGGTTTGCATGATTTAGCTGCGCCACGTCGAAGCAAAGTGCGTCTTGCCAGCGCCTGTCGCGGGCATCCGCGACTTATCGACGGTGCGGGCGAACGCGACATGGATGACCGGGACGAGCCAGGTCATGACGCTGGCGTGATCGAAGTGACTACAAGAGTTACACATACATCCGCCCCGGATTGAACACGCCCGCCGGATCGAAACTCGCTTTCAGCCCGCGCGCGATCTGCATCAGCGCCGACGCCTGCGGCTCGAAGACGTCGATAAGTGCGCGCAGGTCGTCCGGCGCGCGCACCAGCGTTGCGTGACCGCCGAATTGTTTCGTGGCCGCCCGAATGACAGCCGCGCCTGCATCGTCAATTGCCGCACACGCCACCCAGACCAATCCGCCGCCCCAGTCGTAAAAATGCCTGAACGACAGGGATTTTTGCAAACTCGCCACAACCTGCGGTCCGCGCGTTGGCGCGACAGAGATTCGCCAGATCGCATCGCGGCGCGGCGACGACAGCGGCGCGGCGTCGCGAATGTCGCGCCACAGCGGCAGCGATTCCATGTCCTCCAGCCGCCGCGATGGGCCGAACCGTTCAAGCGGTTTCGCCAGTTCGCCGAGCCGATAAGCGACCGAGTCGGCGAAGTTCTCGATGCGCAGCAGCGTGCAGGCGTTCGCACCGATGAGGCCGGCCGGCAGATGCGCCGCGCCGCTCACCTCGAACGGCGATCCCAGCGCTGCCGACAGGGCTGCGATCGCGCGCGCGTCGTCGAGGCCGTTGATCGCCAGCGTGCCGGTGCGCTCCGCCTTCGGCCGCAACTTGAAGGTGACTTCGCTCAGCAACCCGAGCGTCCCGTGCGCGCCGCACGACAGTTTGACGAGATCGAGGCCCGTGACGTTTTTCATCACGCGCCCGCCCGACTGCACGATCTCGCCGCGTCCGTTGACGAGCCGCACGCCGAGCAGATGATCGCGCGCCGCGCCCTGTTGAATGCGCCGCGGCCCCGAGACGCCGCAGGCCGCGACTGCCCCGATCGTCGGTTCACCCGCGCTGCCGTAGAGCGCGCGATGGTCCATCGGCTCGAACGGCAGCATCTGGTTGTTCGCCCCGATGGCGACTTCGATCTCCGACAATGGCGTTCCGGCCCGCGCCGAAATCACCAGTTCGGCCGGCTCGTAGAGCGTGACGCCGGTGAGCGCGCGCGTCGACAGGATCGCGTCGGCTTCGACCGGACGGCCGAAGCCCGCGCGCGTGCCGCCGCCTTCGATGCGCAACGTCTTGCGGCCGGCGGCGCAGTCGCGCACGAATTCGGCGGCTTCCTGTTCGCTCGCGGGCGCGGCGACCGGCAGAGTCATTGCACGCGTCCCTCAAGCGGAAATACCTTGGCGGGATTGAGCAGCCAGTCGGGATCGAACACGGCGCGCACGCGCATCTGCTGGTGCAGATCGACCTCGCTGAACTGGTGGCGCATCAAATCGCGTTTTTCGATGCCGACGCCGTGTTCGCCGGTGAGGCAGCCGCCCGCATCGACGCATAGCCGCAGAATGTCGTTGCCGGCGGCCTCCGCCTTCGCCTGCTCGGCCGGATCGTTGACGTTGTAGAGGATCAGCGGGTGCATGTTGCCGTCGCCCGCGTGGAACACATTGGCGACGCGCAGCCCGTAGGACTTCACGATTTCGCCAGTGCGGGCCAGCACCCGCACCAATTGGCTGGTCGGAACCGTGCCGTCCATGCAGATGTAGTCGGCGACGCGGCCTGTCGCCCCGAATGCCGACTTGCGGCCTTTCCAGATTTGCGCCGTCTCCATGGCGGAACGCGATTCCTTCACCACGCGGACGCCGTGCGCCTTGGCGATGTCGATGATCTTGCCGAGTTGCGTCGCCATCTCGGTTTCCGATCCTTCGACTTCGATGATCAGCATCGCCTCGACGTCGAGCGGATAGCCCGCATGGGCGAACGCCTCGCAGATTTCGATGGCGGGCTTGTCCATGAATTCCATCGCCACCGGCACGATGCCCGCGCCAATCACGGCCGCCACACAGCCGCCGGCGTCCTCGCTCGAGTCGAAGCCGAACAGCACCGGCCGCGCGCCCTCGGCGGCGCGCAACAGCCGCACGGTCGCTTCCGTCACGATGCCCAATTGTCCCTCGGAGCCGACCACCAGCCCCAGCAGATCGAGGCCAGCTGGATCGAGCGCATCGCCGCCGATGTCGACAATCGTGCCGTCGATCAACACCATGCGGACGCCGAGCACGTTGTTGATCGTGACGCCGTATTTGAGGCAATGCGCGCCGCCCGAATTCATCGCGATATTGCCCGCGATGGTGCAGGCGAGTTGCGACGACGGATCGGGCGCATAGAAGAAGCCGTCCGGCATGACGGCGTCGGTGATCGACAGATTGGTGACGCCTGTCTGCACCCGCGCCAGCCGGTTGGCGTAGTCGACCTCAAGAATGCGGTTCATCTTGGAGACGCCGACCACGATGGCGTCCTCCTGCGGAATCGCCCCGCCCGACAGCGAGGTGCCGGCTCCGCGCGGCACGACTTTTACGCCTTCCTGGCTGCAGAATTTCAGCACCGCGCTCACCTCCTCGGTGGTGCGCGGCAGCACGACCGCCAGCGGCATGCGCCGGTAGGCGGTGAGCGCGTCGGTTTCGTAGGCGCGGCGTTCATTCTCGCTGGAGATCACGCATTCGTTCGGCAGAATGGCCTGCAGGCCGATGACGATCGCGTCGCGGCGCGACAGGATGCTCGGATCGGGCAGGGGGAACGCGATGTGGGTCATGGCGGGCCTCGGTTGCGAGGCCCGATCCTTACCCCATTTCAGAGGCGCGAAACAGCAGCCGAAAGGCGCATCAGCGGCCGATCGCGTCCATCTCTTGGTTGACGCCGATCTCCGCCAGCACCTTGTGGATGAAGCGGGTGTTCGTGCATCAGCAATCAATTGACTGCTGCCGGGGCCTCACGCCGCCGGTGCCGGATTCCACCGTCGAATTCATGTTAGACGTGACGCGCTACATCACCAGCCTGCTCTACCGGGGAACGCTGTCGAAATTTCCCGACATCCGCTTCGTGTTCACCCATGGCGGCGGCTGCCTGCCGCAACTGGCCGAACGCATCGCCCGCAACACGCTGAACCAGAAGGCCGTCGCCGAGCGATTGCCGAACGGCGCCCTGGCGGAATTGCAGAAGCTCTACCTCGATGTCGCCAGCACCACGAGCCGCGCGGCGCTCGCAGGCCTGCGCGAGTTTCTGCCGCTGACCCAATGCCTGTACGGCACCGATTATCCGTTTCTGGAAGCGCCCGCGACGACGCGGGGGCTGGAGGCGTTTGGCTTCGCGCCGGAGGAACTCGAAGCCATCGGCCGGCGCAACGCCGAACGGCTTTTCCCGCGGTTCGTCTGCGACGCGTGATCCATTCGACGGACTTGCGGGGGCGGGGGGCGTGGTCCAAAGTCCGCCGCCCGAAGCTGTAGCGGACGTCCCAAGTGCCCGATTCCAAGCTGTCGCCCCGCGTGGGCCTGTTCGTCACCTGTCTGGTGGACCTGTTTCGACCCTCCGTCGGGTTCGCGGCGGCGAAACTTTTGCAGGACGCCGGCTGTTCGGTGGTCGTCCCGTCGCAGACCTGTTGCGGCCAGCCGGCGTTCAATTCGGGCGACCGGCGCACAACGCGGCAGATCGCCCTGCAGACGATCGAGGCATTCGCCGATTGCGATTACGTCGTCGCGCCGTCGGGTTCCTGCGGCGGCATGATGGCGAAGCACTACCCCGAACTGTTCGCCGGCGAGCCCGAACTTGCCCGCAAGGCCGACGCTTTCGCGGCGAAGACCCATGAACTCGTCAGCTTCCTCACCGACGTGATGTTCGTCGCTTCTGTCGATGCGCGGTTCGACGGCGAGGTCACCTATCACGATTCCTGCTCGGGCCTGCGCGAACTCGGCGTGCGGAGCCAGCCGCGCAAACTGCTCGCCACCGTGAAAGGGCTCGATCTTGTCGAGATGAAGGAAAGCGACGTGTGCTGCGGGTTCGGCGGCACGTTCGCGGTGAAATACGGCGAGATTTCCGCCGCCATAGCCGAGAAGAAGACTGCCAATGTCGCCGCAAGCGGCGCGCCCGTGCTGCTGGCGGGCGATCTCGGTTGTCTGATGAACATGGCTGGCAAGTTGTCGCGCGAGGGCAAGACCATCGAGGTTCGCCACATCGCCGAAGTGCTGGCCGGCATGACGGACGATCCGCCGATCGGCGCCGGCAAGGACGCCTGACTTGGACATCGCCCACACCTTCGCGCTGCTGGCGCTGGCGCATACAGCCGCGGTGCTGTCGCCCGGCCCCAATGCGGCGCTGGTGATCCAGACGGCGGCCCGCAGCCGACGCGACGCGCTGGTGGTGGTCGCGGGCCTGTGGCCAGCGGGCTTTCTGTATGCTGTTGCGGGCTTGGCGGGGCTTGGGGCGCTGCTCGCCGCCGCGCCGTGGCTGACGAACGCGATGCGCTTCGCCTGCAGCGCCTATCTGCTGTGGCTCGGGTTCAAGATGATCCGCAATTCGTTCCGGGATCGCCGGATCGCGGGCGCGGCCGCCGCCCCCACGCACCTGTTCTGGCAGGGCTTCGTCACCAACCTCATCAATCCGAAGTCGCTGGCCTACTGGGCCAGCGTCTTCACCGTGACGGGCGCATACGATCTGCCCGTGTGGGCGCAGGCGGCCGTTGCTCCCATGATGCCGGCCATCGGCTCGGTATGGTATGGGTCGATCGCCCTGATGGCCTCGAGTGGTCCGGCGCGGGCGTTTTTCGACCGGTCGATCCACTGGATCGACCGCATTTCCGGAACCATGATGATCGGCTTCGGCCTCAAGCTGCTCGCCCAGCGCTGACCGCATAGGGAACCAATGCCGCTTTCAACACCCGTCCGCCTCGTCTACGCCGCCACGATGGCGCTCGCCGGCTTCCTGCTGTTTCAGGTGCAGCCGATGCTGGCGAAATACATTCTGCCGTGGTTCGGCGGCAGCGCGACGACGTGGATCGTCTGCATGCTGTTCTTTCAGGTGGCGTTGCTGGCCGGCTACGCGCACGCCTATGCGGTGACGCGGCCCTTCCCTGTGGCGAAGCAGGCGAAGGTGCAGATCTTCGTGTTGGCGATCGGGCTGGCGCTGTTGCCGATCACCCCCTCCGACACATGGAAGCCGACCGACACGGGCGATCCGACATGGCGCATCGTGGCGCTTCTCGCCGCCAGCGTCGGCCTGCCGTATCTGATCCTTTCGACCACGTCGCCGCTGCTGTCGCGCTGGCTGGCGCGGCTCGACGACACGCTCGATCCAGCGCGCTATTTCGCCGCCTCGAACCTCGGGTCGTTCATCGGTCTGCTGAGCTATCCGTTCGTGTTCGAGCGCGCGATGTCGACGGGCGAGCAGACGGTGTGGTGGTCGTGGGCCTTCGTGGCCTATGCGGTTCTGTTTGGAACCTGCGCGATCATCGTGATGCGGCGCGGCCACGACGAGACGGCGTCAGCCGGCTCCGCCATCGTGTCGACGCGTGGCCCTGACGCGCTGTGGCGCTGGATCGGCTATTCGGCGATGGGCTCCGTGGTGCTGCTCGCCACCACCAACGCCATCACCCAATGGTCGGCGGTGATCCCGTTCCTGTGGATCCTGCCGCTGAGCCTCTATCTGCTCACCTTCGTGATCGCCTTCGGGCATCAGGCTTTCTACAATCGCAAATGGTTCTGCATTGCGTTTCTGGTGCTGGGCGCATTCACCCTGCTGATGTCGCGCCCGGAGACCTCGGGCGACTTCCTTGAACAGCTCGTCGTGCAGTGCATCACCATGTTCGTCGGCTGCATGATCTGCCATGGCGAAATGGTGCGGCTGCAGCCGGAGCCGTCGCGCTTGCCGAAATTCTATCTGGCGATCTCGTTCGGCGGCGCGCTGGGCGGCATATTGGTCGCGCTCGTCGCGCCGCTCGTGTTCAAGGATTATTTCGAGCACCAACTCGTGCTGATCGCCATCGCGGCGACGTCGGCGTGGTTCGTGCTGCGCGATGAGACCGCGACGAACTGGTCGCTGCGCGCCGCCGCGATCGGCGCAGTCGTCCTGTTCGGTGGCGGCCTCGCCTGGGCTTCGTGGACCGGCTACGCCGACAGCAAGATGATCGTCGAGCGCATCCGCAATTTCTACGGCGTCGTGAAGGTCGTGAAGGAAGACCAGAACGATCCGCAGGATTACAGCCTCGGCATGTATCAGGCGGGCGTCGAGCAGGGTTCGCAGTTCCAGATTCCCGCTCGCAAGATGGAGCCGGCCTGCGCGTTCGACGTCGGCAGCGGCGTCGGACTGGCTCTGTCGCATCAAGAGAAGCGCCGCACGGGCGGGCCGCAAACGCCGCTGCGCGTCGGCATCGTCGGGCTCGGCGCCGGCATGGTGGCGGCGCTCGGTCGCGAAGGCGACGTGATCCGTTATTACGAACTGAACCCGGCCGTGCTCGAACTCGTCGACAAGCACTTCACGTTTGTGAAGGACGGCAAGGCGAAGACCGACGTTCTGCTCGGCGACGGGCGCCTCGTGCTGGAGCGTCAGCTGAAGGCCGGTGAACCGCAGAAATACGATGTGCTGGTGATGAACGCGTTCCGTGGCGCGTCGCCCCCGATGCATCTGATGACCAAGGAAGCGTTCGATCTCTATCTGGCCCATCTCGCTCCC
>CANJEY010000031.1 GCA_947472615.1 Beijerinckiaceae bacterium | reverse complement strand
TGGTGCGGTTCGAGCTTCTGTGGAAACGCGGGTGATCACTTGATGACGAAGATCGCCATCACATAGTCGACGACCGCCTCGATCTCGCGCGGCGTCAAAGTCGTCGACAGAGGCTCGGGCGGCATGTCCTTGCCGAGCCTTTCGGCGCTCATGCCGTAACAATTACGCGCGCCGTAGGCGTCCTTGTCGAAGCGGGGCATCTCGGTGCCGGGCCGGCCGCACGCGATCACGTCGATCATGTCCGCGCGCTTGAGAATGGAAATGCGCAGGTTCTCGGGCTGGCCGGTCGATTGCGGATCGCCATTGCCGTCGCCGCTTTCGCCATGACAGAACTTGCAGTCTGCCTTGCTCTGGAAAATGCGTTCGCCGAAGGAAACGTCCTGCGCGGACGCTGCCGTTGCGATTGTCAGCGCCGTCAGCAGCGGCAGGCACTTCTTCATTTTAAGCCTCACAATCCGAACACGAACAGCATGGTCTGGTTGCGCATGTCTTTCAATTCGGGATTGTTTGCATTCTTGCTGCGCGCGATCTGGCCGAGGCCGGACAGGATCGCCACATATTGTCTGCCGTCCACCGCGAAAGTAATCGGCGGCGCATTGAAGCCGACGCCGAGGTTGATCTTCCACAACACGTCGAGCGTCTCGTCGTCGTAGGCGGCGAGCGTCCCGTCCGTAAATCCGGTCAACACAAGACCGCCAGCGGTCGACAGTGCGCCGGCATAATTCGCCACCGGAATGCGGACTTTCTTCTTGATCTCGCCTGTCAGCGGATCGGACATGGAGAGTTCCGTCTCCCATTTTTCCGTCGTCCGATACGCGCCGCCCTTCCAGTTGGCGACGCGCCGATTAGCTTGTGGCAGCAGCGTGACATCGGCGCAGGAGGTCAGCGCCGGCACGTAGAGCATTTTGGTTCGCTGGCTGTAACTCGATGGCCAATAGCTGTTGCCGCCGGCTGGAGACGGACACATCTTCTTCATCTGGCCTTGCACTGGATTGGCGAGGCCCGAATAGGTCTGCACGTCCTTGCGACGATCGTAATCGAGCGGCAGGCCGGTCTTCTGGTCGATGCCCTTCGTCCAGTTGATGTTGTCCAGATAGGGCTTGGCGACGAGGATCTGGCCGTTGTTGCGCTCCATCGTGTACAGAAAGCCATTGCGCGCCGGATGCGTCAGTAGCGTGCGCTTCTCGCCGTTGATGGTCGCGTCGATGAGGATATGCGCGCCGACCTCGTCGTAGTTCCACATATCGCCCGGCGTGTACTGAAAATGCCAGAGCATCGCGCCGGTGTCGGGGTTCCATGACACGGCGCTGTTGGTGAAAAGATTGTCGCCCGGCCGGTAAGTGGCGTCGAACATCGGCGAAGGATTGCCGATTCCCCAAATCGCCTGATCGTTGTCGACATCGTAGGCGCCCGTCACCCAGATCGCGCCGCCGCCGGTCTGCCAGGCGTTGTTCTTGTCCTTCCACGTATTGGAGCCCGGCTCGCCCGGCGCCGGAATGACGTATTTGCGCCAGACGAGTTTGCCGGTGGCGGCGTCGAGCGCGGCAAGCCAGTCGCGCACGCCCATGTCGCCGCCGGCTGCGCCGACCATGATCTTGTCTTTCACGGCGAGCGGCGCCGCCGTGAGTTGAAGATCGGGCTGGTCGTGGACGTTAGTTTCCCACACGACGCGGCCTGTATCCTTGCTGGTGGCGATGACGCGCGCCGGACCGTTGGCGACGGACACGACGAGATTGCCCCAGAGCGCGACGCCGCGATTGGCCTGCGGCAGCTTTTCCTGTCCGGGGTCCATGCGCCAGACGATGCGCCCCCGCTCGCCGGAGCGAACGTCGATCTTGTAAACAACGCCCCACTGATCGACGACGTACATGAAGCCGTCTTCGACGAGCGGCGTCGCCTGCAGGTTCTCGTTCGCCGATGTGCCGCCCAGCGCCACGGCGTAAGCGAGTCTGAGGCCTTTCACGTTCTGGCGATTGATGGCTTCCAGCGTCGAGTAATGCTGGGCGTTGTAGGAACCGTGATTGGTGAGCCAGTTGTGAGGCTCGCGCGCCGCATTCACCAGACGATCAAACGTCGTTTCCGCAGCCATTGCGCCAACGCCCACGCACGCGATGGCGCAAGCGCTCATCCAGCGGATCAGTTGACGATGGCGCAACCCGTTGAGGGTCATGGATTCCTCCCCGCGGCAGGCGGCTTCGACAGCATGCGCGGCGCGTGGAAGGTGGCTGAATTTTGAATGAGCCGCAAGCGAAGTCGGTGAAAGCAGTTGCGGCGAGGAGCGGAATCGGGATGATTGCGGCGCGGCGTCGGCGAAACGATCGCAACAACGATCATTCGCCGATGCCCATCCCGGGAGGAAAGCAGTGCGCGGATTTTCGACGACGGTTTATTGCAGTGTCGCCATTTCGGGTGCGCTGGCGAGCGCTGAGGTCGCACAGGCTGACGCCGTGTCCGATTTCTACAAGAACGCGCAGGTTCGGATGATCATCCGCTCCGAGGCCGGCGGAACCTACGATTTCTATTCGCGCATCCTCAGCAAGCACATGCGCAATCACATCCCGGGTAATCCGCAGATCGTCAACGTCAACATGCCGGGCGGCGGCGGCATCGTGGCTGCGAATTATGTCGGCAAGGTCGCGCCGCGCGATGGCACGATCCTGACCATGATGGGGCTCGGCCTGCCGGTCGATCAGGCGCTGGGGCTGAGCAAGAGCCTGCAGGTCGATATGCGCGATTTCACCTGGCTGGGCAGCATCAGCTATTCCAATCAGGTTCTGGCGACATGGCGCAGCGCGCCGGTGAAGTCGCTGGAAGACGCGAAGCGGATTGCGTCGCAGATCGGCTCCACCGGCGCCGGCTCCGTGTCGCAGCAATATCCATCGTTCTACAATGCGTTTCTGGGCACCAAGTTCAAGATCGTGTTCGGCTACACCAGTTCGACGCAGATCAACCTCGCCATGGAGCGCGGCGAACTTGATGGCTCCGGCAGTACGAGCTGGGCGCAATATCTGATCGATGCGCCGCACTATGTGCGCGAGAAGGCGATCCGGCCAATCATTCAGGTGGGTCTGCGCAAGGAGCCCGATCTACCCGATGTTCCGTTACTGATCGATCTGGCCCAGACGGAGGAGGAAAAGGCCGCCTACCGGTTCATTTCCAACTCGGTGGACTTCGGGCGGCCCATCACCAGCACGCCGGACGTGCCGGCGGATCGACTCGCCGCCTTGCGGGAGGCGTTCATGAAGACCATGAGCGATCCGGGCTTCATCGATGAGGTGAAGCGGGGCGGCGGCGAGGTGCGCCCTTCGTCGGCAGACGACATCGCCCGTATCGTGCGTGAACTGATCGAGACGCCTGAAGCCGTGAAGGCGAAGGTGCGCACCGCGATTTCGGAGCGGTAAGCAGCCAGCCATTCGCCTGCGATGGAACCAGACTCAACCGGACGTTACGCATGAAACATGATCCCTCTTTGCTCGGCCGCGTCGTGATCGTCACTGGCGGCAGCCGCGGTCTCGGCCGTGAAATGGCGCTGGCGCTGGCGGAGGGTGGCTGTCGCGTAGTGATCACGGCGCGCTCCGAAAACGAGGCGCTCAAGTCGACGTTTGCCGATCTTGAGCGGACGGGAGGCGCGGGCTGTGCGCTGGCGTTGGCGGCGGATGTGCGCAGCTTCGCCGACTGTCAGCGCGTCGTGGCGCGCACGCTTGGGACATTCGGCGGTCTGCACGCGCTGTTTAATAACGCCGGTCTTGGGCTTCAATACATCAACGACTTCAGCGGCAAGTCGCGGACGCTGTTCTGGGAGACCGACAACGAAGCGTGGGAGGGGCTCGTCGACACCAACGTCAACGGCGTCTTCTACATGGCGAAGGCCGTGATGCCGACGCTGCTGGCGCAGAAGTTCGGCAAGATCGTCAACCTTTCGACGAACCGCCATACGATGCTGCGACTCGGCGGATCGAGCTACGGCGGCGCGAAGGCGTTTGTCGAACTCGCGACCCGCAGCTGGGCGAAGGAGCTCGAAGGCACAGGGGTAACGTGCAACGCTTTCCTGCCGGGCGGGCCGGTCGACACCGGCATTCGCACCGTCGCGCTGCCGCCGGGCTTCAAGTTTCATCCGATCGAAATCATGCGCGCGCCGACGCGCTGGCTCGCGTCGGATCAGTCGAACGGACATACGGGCGAGCGTTTTCTCGCGCGGCTATGGGACGAAAACCTGCCGCTCGATCAACGGATCGCGACAGCGCGCGAAAGCGGGATCGAGCTGCCGCAGATCATGTAGCGGCTGCTATTTCGCCGCCGTCATCCAGTCGGCGGTGTCGAGCGCCCCGTCCACCTTGCCGTTGGCTTCAAGAAACTTGCGGGCGTAACGCAGGTCCATCAATTCCTCGATCTTCGAGAAATGCGGATTTTTGGCGCGGTCCGGGTTGATGTTGGTCTTCCAGTTTTCGAACGCCGGTTGCATCACGCTGAGCGGCAGGCCGCCGTTGACGCCCCACGAGGGCCGGTGCGCGTCGTAGAGGATCTTTTTCTGCGCGTCGTCGTAGATTCCCGGCAGCCATTTATCCACGACCTTGTCGAAGAAGGAGCGCTCGTTGTAGAGGGCGCGGTTCGCCTCGATGACCGCGTTGACAAAGCCCTCGACCAGTTGCGGATTCTGCGCGCCGTAGCGGTCGGTGACCACAACCGCGCCGCCCGGATTGGGGGCGACCTTGGAAATCGTGGCGGCGTCGACCAGCACACGCAGGTTGGGCGCGACCTTGAGGGCGCTTATCGACGACGGCGTGTTGAGCCACGCGGCGACGATCTGGCCGTTCGCCAGCGTCTGCACTGTGTTGGTCGTCTGGCGCGTCGCGACCCAGCTGATCTTGGAGAAGTCGACGCCCATTTTGGTCAGATAGCTCTGGGCGATCGCGTATTCCATCGACCCGATGGCGGACGCGCCCATGGTCTTGCCCTCGAGTTGCTTGATCGAGGTGATCTCCGGTCGGCTGAGAATCATGCCGGGGAAATCGAAATTACCGGTCACCACCATGCGGGCCTTGACGCCTTCGGCGGCAGCGTTGGCGAGCGTCGTCACCGCGACGCTGGCGAATTCGGCCTTGGCGGAAATGATCGCCGCGACTGAACTCGGACTGCCGGACGATTGCTGCAACTCGACCTTGAGGCCGTATTTGGCGAAAGAGCCCTCCATCGCGGCCAGATAATAGATGTTGGAAATGCTCGGCGGATTCACGGTGCTGCTGACAAGCGTCACCGTGGTCAGCGGCTTTTGCGCCTGCGCGCTGGCGCATACAGGTAGCAGCGCCGCTCCGGCGGCGACTGACGCGGCGATCATCCTGCGCATGTGCTGCTCCCTTCGATATGCTCGCGGTGCGGACTATTCCGAACGCCAGCGGCTGAACCTGTGTTCGATGATCCGCACGGCTTCCGTGGTGGCGACGCTGAACACCACGAACATCATCAACGCCGCAAAGTAGTTCGCGACCTGGAAGAAGTTCGAATAATAGGTCATGCGCGCGCCGAGGCCCGTGACGGAGGTGTAAAGCTCCGCCACGATGACCCCGATGATGGCGCGGCCGACCGCGATGCGGATGCCGGCGACCAGGTAGGGGATCGAGGCGGGCATCAACACATGCCGCAGGATTTCGTATCGCGTCGCCCCGAAGGCGGTCGCGACCTCGATATAGGATTTGTCGACGTTCTGGATTCCGACCTGCGTGTTGATGATCAGCGGCCAGAAGGCCGACAGAAACACCAGCACGAGTTTGGTTTCGAGCGTCAGCCCGAACCACACGACCAGCAGCGGCAGAAGCGCGATCGACGGCGTCGACCAGAACACAGTGATGTAGGTGTCGAAGAAATGTCCGAGCGGCCGCGACACGCCTGTGGCGATGCCGAGCGGAATGCCGAGCAACAGCGCGATGGCGAATCCCAGAATGAACACGAACACGCTGGCGCCCGCGGCGGTCAACAGTTCGCCCGTCAGCATCAGCTTCCACCACGAGACGGCGACTTCGGCCGGCGTCGGCAGGATGTAGGATTCCGTCGTCATGCCGCCGATCTGCCAGATCGCCAGCAACAGGATCACGGACGCGACGCGCAGCGTGTTCTTTTCCGCCCAGAACGTCGTGCGCGGCTTGTCGCCGGCAGCAATGTCGTCATTCACCACGGCGCTCATCGGACTTCCCCGTGCAATTCGTCCTTCAGGGCGTTCCACAAATGGGAACGCAATTCGAGAAACTCCGGCGAGCTTCGCACCTCGTGATCGTACCGCGGCTTCGGCAGGTTCACGTCGACGACGAATTTGATCTCGCCGGGGCGGTGCGTCATCACGATCACCTGATCCGACAGATAGATCGCTTCGTCGATGTCGTGGGTGATGAACATCACGGTGGCGCGATATTCGCCGCAGATGCGCAGCAACTCGTCCTGCAGGATCAGGCGCGTTTGCGCGTCGAGCGCGCCGAACGGTTCGTCCATCAGCAGCACGTCCGGTTGGACCGCCAGCGCCCGCGCGATGCCGACGCGCTGCTGCATGCCGCCGGACAATTGATGCGGAAAGCTCTGCTCGAAGCCCTTGAGGCCGACCATCTTGAGGAAGCCGCGCGCGGACTCTTTTTCCGCGTTCGTCAGCGGTCGATGAAACTGCATCTCGCGCGAGAAGAAGACGTTCTCCTCGATCGTCTTCCACGGCAGCAGGCCAATGTACTGGAAGACCATGCCGCTCCCGACGCGCGGTCCGCGCACGGGCTTGTCGTCGATGAAGACTTCGCCGCGCGTCTGCGGGATGAGTCCTGCGGCGATGCGCAGGAGCGTGGTCTTGCCGCAGCCGCTCGGCCCCAGCACAGACACGAAGGAAAATTCGGGAATGTTGACGTTGATGTTGCGCAGCGCCTCTACGCCCGGCGCCCATTCGCGCGTGAACAGTTTCGCTTTCGTCTGCATGAATTGCTTGCTGACGTTGTCGATTCTGATCTTCGTGCGGGCCGCAGCGCCGCCTGCCGCGTCGGGCGCGCGCGCCTTCGTCTGAACGTCCACTTCCACCCTCTTGCGATTGGACCACTGGTCAGTGCGCGCCCCATCTCTCTGGGGCAATCGCGGCCGCCGGGCCTTGTTGATTGTCGTTCGCAGTTTGTCTGCGGACTTCAGACAGTGTCAAGGACGCATCGCTTCAGCGGAACAGATCGGCGAAGATCGTTTCCCAGCGCTTCATGCCGGCCTCGATCTGTTCCGGTGTGAAAACTTCGCCGCGAAATGTCTTCGGTCCCGGAATCATGCTTGGGTCGCGTACCGGCACTTTCGGATTCGCCGGCAGATAGTCGTTGTCGCGGAAAATCGTCTGCCCTTCTTCCGAAACCAGAAAGTCGACCAGCAGCTTGGCGGCGTTGGGATGAGGCGCTCCCGCCGTCACCGAAACTGCGCCCAGATTGACCATGCCCGGCTCGAACGGTAGCCATTTGACCGGAGCGCCACGCGACGAACTGTAAACGGCGTGATGGTTCACGGCCTGCAGGGCGATCGGATATTCGCCCGCGATCACCTGATCGAGCACCTGCCGGGTCGCGGTCGGAATCCCGGCGATCCTCTGCGCCGCCAATTGCTTCAGATAGGCGAGACCGCGGTCTTCGCCATATTCGCGCAGCACGAGGCCCACGAAGCCCGGCGCAGCGCTGCTGGAAGGAATCGAACTCCACGCCATCTTGCTGCGCCACTTCGGGTCCAGAATGTCCTGCCAGCCCCTCGGTTCGGTTCCGGCCTTTACCAGATCGGTGTTCACGGCTGCGACCACAATGAAGATGTAGTCGGCGATCCAGTAGCCTTCGGGATCGACCAGGCCGGGCGGAAAATCCTTCGCGGCGTCCGGCACCCATTTCATCACCAGATTGCGCGGCTTCAGCACCGCGACCGGCGACGTGCCGTCGAAGACATCCGCAAGCACCTTGCTGGCCTTCGCCTCCTGATCGATGCGGATGACGATGTCGCCCGTATTGGCGCGCACGTATTCGACCTTGACGCCGTATTTCTTTTCAAACGCCGTCGCGACCGGGATGACGAGCTGGTTGATGATCTGGGACGTGTACCAGACCACCACGCCTTCCTTCTTCGCCGCCTCGATCATCGCAGCATCCGCCGCGCGCGCCGCAGGACAGGCAGTCAAGCACGCAAGCGCTGCGAGCGCGGGCAGCAGCCGCTTTGTCAGGCGGTTCATCGAATCCCTCCCTGGCCGGCGCATGAGGCGCAGCTGAATTGTTACTTGGCGTCCGGCGCCATGGCGCGGGCGACGCGATCCAGCACCGGCTGCGGCGCGCGGATCACTTCGCCGACCAATTCCTGAACCGCTGCGCCATCCATCGTGCTGATCTCCAGCCGCTCCTTGTCGGCGTCGGCCAGAAAATCCTTGTCGCGGATCGTCGCCTCGAACGCGGCGCGTAGTGCGTCGACACGCTCGCGCGGCACACCCGGCGAGGTCGCGATGGAGCGGCCGAAGGCTGCAACGCTCGCCAGCACGCGAAGTGCGCCGCGGTCGAGATCGTTCGTGGCGAGATCGGTCGCCAGCGGCACGTCGGGCAGTTCAGGATCTTTTTTTAATCCGATCTGGACGATCAGATTGAGCCGCTTGTCGCGCAGCCAGTCGGGCTTGAACGCCTTGAAGCTCGCCCAAGTGTTGGCCGCAAATCCGTCGATCTCGCCCTTCTCGGTGGCGAGCGTCATGTCGGTCGAGCCCGGATAGCCGAGCACGACCTTGAATTTGGTGCCTACGAGCTGGTTGAGCAGAACCGGCTCCAGCACGCTGGTCGAGCCAGCGCCGCTCGCGCCCATGATTGACTGATTGTTGCGCGCATCCTCAAGCGTTTTCACTTTCGAGGTGTGCCATGTGACGACGACATGGTTGGAGGCGCTGAGATTGCCGAGCCAGTTCATCGCCGCCATGTCGAATGGCAGTTTGGCGCGATCTTCCGGGCTGCCGGCGGCGAGCAACAGCAGGCCCTGACTGACGACCGTCAACACGGTGCCATCCTTCGGGGCCGCGACAGCGACATGCTGAGCGCCGAGGATTCCGCCCGCGCCCGCCATGTTGCTCGCCACGATCGTGGGCCTGCCCGGAATATATTTGCCGATGTAACGCGACAGCAGACGTCCATAGCCGTCATACGAGCCGCCCGGCGGCGTCGGGACAATGAACGACAATTGCTTGCCGGCATAAAAATCCGACACGGCGTCGGCGCAGGCGGGCAGGGTCGTCAGCGTCAGCGCCAGACATGCGCCGGCGATATGAGTGCAAGACGTCTTCTGCATGAAGAACCTCCGCGACGGGCGCGTCATGTGGACAGCTTGAACAGCGGTAGCGTCAAGCCCGTTTCGGGTACATCCTCGTAGGCGATCTCGACGGGTAGTCCGATGGTCAGGCCGGGCGGGCTGCGGCCGGCGAGGCGCGTGGCGAAGATCGGGCCTTCGTCGAGTTCGACGAGAACGAGCGCGTAGGGCAATTCGTGCTCGATCGCCGGCGTCTTCACCTTGTGGACGACTTCCCACGCGAAAATCTTGCCGCGGCCGCTGGTCGGCGTCCATTCCATGTCGTCGAACGTGTTATCTTCGTGCTTCGGGCAAAGCGCCATCGGCCAGTAATGCGCGCCGCAATGACGACAGCGGCTCAGCATAAACTTGTGTTGCTTGAGACCATTCCAGAACGGGACGATGTCGTTGTCGAACATGTCCGGGACGACGGTCTGCCGCCAGTTCATCGCCATGACTTACCTTCCGAGAATAGCGCAGGCGTGCGTCGAGCACATGCCGGGAATGACCATTTCACCGCCGTGGCCGGTGACGAGCGCGATTTCGGCGTCCTTCACCTGCCGCGCGCCGCCTTCGCCGCGCAATTGCACGACCGCTTCGGCGAGGCCGGTGTAGTCGAAGAGGTAATAGCCCGACAGCATGCCGCCGCCGGTGTTGACCGGAATTATGCCGCCCGGCGCCATCGCGCCCTCCGCCGCGAAGGGTCCGCCCTGGCCCTTCTTGCACCAGCCGTAATCCTCGATCTGGAAGACGACTTCGGCGGTAAAGCAATCGTAGAATTGCGCGCAGTCGATGTCTTCGAGCTGGATGCCGGCCTGTTTGAACGCGGCCTCCTTGGCAGGCGCGACGTCGAGCTGCGTGTAATTGGTCTTGTCCCACCATTGCTGGCGCGCGTGATCGCCGAACCCGAGGCCCATCACGTAAACTGGCGGCTTCTTCAGTTCCTTCGCGCGTTCCGCCGTGGTGAGGACGATCGCGACGCCGGCGTCGCTCTCGAGGCAGCAGTCGAGCAGATGATAGGGCTCGACGATCATCGGGGAGTTCTGGTGATCCTCCACGGTGATCGGCCGCCCGTGCATCTGAGCTGTCGGATTGAGATTGGCCCATTCGCGGCACGACACGGCGACCGCGCCGAAATGTTCGCTCGTCGTGCCGTATTCATGCATGTGGCGTGTGGCGAAAAAACCGTGCAGGCCTGCCGCAGTCTGGGCCGCGCTAAACCCGAGCATCTCGGTGCCGAGCGAGTAATTGCCGCGCCCGGCGCGTCCGCGTCCCAGCGGGCTGGTGGCGAGCTTGCCATGCGAGTTGCTCCACGCCGCCTCGGCGCAGGCGACGACCACATAATCGGCGAGACCGAGTTCGAGCGCGCGCGTCGCGGCGACGATGCCGATGATCGATGCGGTGCCGCCGCGCGCCACTGTCCAGTAGAATTTCGTCGGCAGACCCAGCACGCGCGAGAAGCTGTCGACCCATCCGCCGCCGCCCGGCATGGAGCCGCCGACGCCAAGTCCATTGATCGCGCCGTCGATGTCCTTCTTGTCGAGGCCGGCGTCGGCGATCGCCAGACGTGCGGCTTCCGCCTGCAAGGTGCGCGCGCTCTTGGCGAGGCCGCGCCCGTTGAACTGACCAAGGCCCACGATGGCGAATTTCTGATTGGCTGCCGCCATGACGTTTCCAATTCCCCCGGCGCGATGCGCCTGATGTGTTCAATTTCTCCGCGCCGCGGATCTCGAATAAGGGACCGGCACAACGGGGAATTGATGACTTGCCGAAACGCTAGTCGACCCTATCGCGAGGGTCAAGCGAACGCGGCGCATCGTCGCGTTCAGTGCGAACGATCGGCCATTTCGCGTCTGGCGCGCAGTCTGTCTTCGATCATCGCGGTAAACGTGAGGGTGACGAACACGCCGCCGAGTGCGAACAGTTGGGGAAACTCGGATGCGTAATCGCCGATGGCGAGTTCTGGAAACCAGAGGATCGCCAGCCATGCCGCCGCGAAAGTCGTCAGTACAATTGCGATGCGAATGGCGAGATCCGGAGCGCGCTGAATCATTGCGCCGCCGCCGTCTTCCAGTCCGCGCGAAAGACAACGAGGTCGCCGATGCGGTGCATTTCGCCTTCGAGCCATACCGGAATGCCGACCAGATCGAACAGGCGCGCCGGCGCGGACTTGCCGTTCGCATCTGCGAGCAGAAAGAAACTTGCATTCTCGACTGGCGTGAACGCGGCGAAGACAGGCGGAACGCCGCCGCCGATGCAGAGATTGGCGCAGGCCTTGTGCGACACGCCCGCGCCCGGATGCATCGCGCCCGAGTAGCATTTGCCATCGCAGATTTCGCCGGCCATGCGCCAGCGGCCCAGTGACACTGGTTCGGCACTCGTGTATGTGTTTGCGCCGATGGCTTGCAGTCCATTGTCGCCTGCGACGACCAGCATATCGAGATCGCCGCGTTTCAGCATCACGCCGCGCGCCATCACGGTGCGGCCTTTCAGGTCCGCCGCCATCGCCTGCACGCCGCGCTTGCCGTCTCCGGCCAGCATGATGGCGCGGCCGGCCGGATGCGTCGGATCGGCGGGCAGCAATAGCAGCGGATACGGATCTGGCGTGATCGAGCCCTGCAGGGCGACTTCACCCGCGTAACCACTGTCGTCGGGACGAATGGGTGATCGGCCGAGCGCGAGCGCCAATGCGATGAGGCCGGCCAGACACAACATCGCCGCTGTCAGGCAGGCGATCGCGTGTTGGCGCGGCGCTTTCAGGTAACCGACGAAAAAGGCGTCATGGTCCTTCATCGCGCGGCTCCGATTGTGGCCGGTTCGACTCTCGTACCCGGAGGATTGGGGCGCGGATCGACCAACACGAGGCCATTGTCGATCTTCAGCCGATAGGTCGCCAGTTTTTCGGTGAACGGCGCGGGCGCGCATCCGTCCTCTGGACGATACTGAAATCCGTGCCACGGACACGTCACGCAACCATCCACGATTCGGCCTTCGCCGAGCGGCCCGTTCTGATGGGCGCAGGCGTTGGCGATAGCCGACAGCCTGCCTGCATGACGAAAGATCGCGATGCTTTCCGCATCCGACAGATGAACCACCAATCCGCGACCCTCTACGATCGCTTCGACAGGCCCGGCGTTGATCCAGGGCGCCGTCTGCGCGTCGGCGCGGCCTCCAAGGCGCGCGGCCCAGAGATGAAGGCCTGCGACTGTGGCGGCGCATCCGGAGACTACAATCAGAAGCGCAGGCGATTTCGACGCCAGCCCCGCGCCGAGGCCGACGTGCAGCACCACGCTCGCATAGGCGCCATAGACTATCATGTGGACGGCCTTCCAAACCGGCGGCGTCAGAAATGATAGCCAGAAGTCATGACTGGTGGCGGCCTGAACGAGCAACACCAGCAGCGCCGCGACTCCAAACAGTTCGAACGGAAATCCCGCGAGGCGGCCGAAGCTCGTATTGCTGGTCAGCAGAGCCAGATAGGGGTCGGTCGGACTGTAGGCGAGATACCAGTTGAGAACATGCATCGCGTGCGTGACGGCGACAATGCAGGCGATCACGCCCAGATGCCGCCGATTGTAAAGCAGCGGCAAAAAGCGCCGGTCGATGCGGGCCAGCGGGCCGATGCTCAGGATGATCGTCAACAGCAGGAACGCGCAGGTCCCGAACGCCCGCATGCGGACGACGGCGTCGTCGATGCTCGCCGCGCCTGTCTCTAGCAGCGGCGCGACGTGAATGAACGTCAGCACATAAGCGACGACTGCCACGATCACGATGGCGTCGTAGATCGCCTTGTTCCAGTTCCAGCCAACCGGCCTGTAGAGAACGCTCATGGTTGCGCGGCCGGGGGCGAAATGCGGACGGGCGCGAACGTCGCTGGCGGTTGCCGCAGCCAGAGGCTGACCGCAATGAAAACCGGCAGCAGAACCGCGAGTGCGATCCAGATGCGGCGATGCGCCTTGCGGTGAGCCCGAAGCATCAGGGCTCCCGCGCGTCGGACGCTGCGCCGAGCCAGCGCTTCAGCACATAGGGCCAGAGCAAAATCAGTCCGGGCAGCAATAGCGGACGGAACGCATAGGCTCCGCGCGCCGACGGGTCGATGCGGTCGATTCCGAACAGGAGGAAAGCCGCGCCGACGCAAAGCCCTGCGGCCAGATAGGCCCAGACTGCTTTCAGGATGATGTCGCCGATCGTCAGATCGATCATGTCCGGCCTGCCGATACGCTACTTCCGCAGGAAGTCGAGTTCTGCCGCCCATTTCTGACGGACTTCCTCGGCGAAGTCCTTTTCGACCTCGTTCACTTTCGGAAACTCGTTGATCCAGTGCCATGGCCGGACGGCATACACGATCATGCGGCTCGTGGTCGTGTCGCCGTTGTCTCGCTTTTCGGGCGGCAATCGCGGGTCGATCTGGCCTGTCCAGCATCCGTCGATAATGTCGGTCTGCGTCTTGGGGTCCCAGCGCGTCGACATGGCCCACATCACTTCTGCCGGATTGGTGATGTCGATGTCGTCGTCGACCACCACCACAAGGCGCGTCATGTAGCCACCCGCCAGACAGCCGGCCGCCACGAGCCCCGCCATCTTGGCGTGGCCGGCGTGCATCTGCTTAATCGAGATCACGTCCATGAAGCGCGAGCCCGCGCCCGGCATCTTCCACACGGCCTTGATGCCCGGCACGCCGGCGGCTTCGAGCGAATCCCACAATTGCGCCACGTGCGGAATCTTGATCTGGCGGCCCGGATAGGTGGGCTTGGTGGGCGGCTGGCCGATGATGATCGGGTTGTGGCGATGGTAGATCGCTTTCACGTGCAGCACGGGTTCGGGACGTGAGTCAGACGCATAATAGCCCGGCCATTCGCCGAACGGTCCCTCGGGCCGCGCATCCTCTTCCGGCGGTGGCATGAAGCCCTCGAAGACGAGTTCGGAATCGGCGGGGATCGGCAGGCCCGTGTGCCTGCCGAGCACGACGTCGACGGGCCGGCCGATGCGCCCGCCAGCTTCGGCATATTCGGAGACGCCGGGCTTCGTGGTGTTGGAGCCGACGACGCCGAGAATCGGCGCCTGTCCAACCGACACTGCGATCGGGCAGGGCTTGCCCTTCGCCCAGTATTTGCGGCGGATCTGGTCGCCGTGCTTGCCGTTCTCGATGAAGATGCCGAGCGTCTTGTTGTCGTGGATAATCACCCGATAGGTGCCGAGATTGACCCAGTCGCTGTCGGGATCCTTGGTGACGACTACGCATTCGGTGCCGATATAGGCGCCGCCGTCCTTCTGGTGCCATTTCGGGGCTGGGAACTTCGAAATGTCGACGTCGTCGCCTTCGATGACGTTCTCGAAAACCGGCCCGGTGTTGACGAGGCGCGGCGGGATCGGCTCCTTCTTTTCCTTCGGACGCGACCGGTAGGCCTTCACGGCGTCGAGGTTCAGATCGCCGACGACGAAATGCGCGACGCGGACGTTGCACAGGATCCGGTGCGTCGGATCGCAGCCCTTCATGTTCTCGAACAGCATCACGGGCGGGTAGAGATTCTCGTGGCTCAGTTCGAACAGCGTGCCGATCTCGAGATGCGGATCGGCGTTCTGGATGACGTGAAATTCGCCCGCTTGCTCGGCCTTCTGTAGGAAGACCCGCAGGTCGCCCATGGCGGCTTCGTCATAGGCCTTTGGACGCTTCGGCGGCTTGATGTCGTCTGCCATGTCGATCCGGTCCCTTACTTGGCCTCGGGCGCAGCCGCCCCATGGGAATCGCCCGGCGAGGTGATCGCTTTCACCTTTTGAACGACTGCGTCGGGCGCGCCAATCACCTCGGCGACAATCTTCTCTACGGCTTCGCCGCCCTGCGCGTCGATGCCCATGTTGAGCTTTTCGGCGTCGGCCAGAAATTCCTTGTCCTGCGTCATGCTGAAAAATGCGTCTCGCAGGATGTCGCGCACCGCAACAGGTACGCCGGGCGGCGCGGCGAACGGGCGCTCCATGCCGATGGGCGCGCTGACGAGGCGGAACATCTGGCGCTGCTCGTCGGTCGTGGCCAGTTCCATCAGCAGCGGCACGTCCGGCAGGTCCACGTCGCGCTTCAGGCCGACCTGCACCAGCGGCCGCACGAGGCGCTGCTTCACCCAGTTGGGGCGCGTGGTTTTCCAGCTTTCCCATGGATTGCTGCCGCGTCCCTGCACCTCGCCCTTTTCCATCGCCAGATCGACGGCGTTGCCGCCTTCATAACCCTGCACGATGCGGAAGCGCGTGCCGACCGTCGCATTGAGCAGCAGCGGATAGGCCGACATGGTTCCGCCGCCGGAGTCCGCGCCCAGAATGATTTCCTGCTTGCGCGCCTGATCGATCGTACTGACGCCGGCGGTATGCCAGACGGAGACGACATCCGGCGCCTGGCTGAGGCTGCCGATCCAGCTGAAGTCGACGCTCTTGTACTGAATCCCGCCGTGGCCGATCCGCTCGTAGAAGGGCATCGACTTGTTGAAGATCGCGAACGTCGTGCCGTCCTTCGGAGCGACCGAATAGAGATAGTTCGCAAGCTTGATGCCGGATGCGCCGGGCATGTTGGTGATGATGATTCCGGGCTTGCCGGGGATGAAATCGGCGATGTGCCGTCCGACGAGGCGGCCGTAGGCGTCATAGCCGCCGCCGGGCGGCGTGCCGATTAGAATGCGGACCTGCTTGCCCTTGAAATAATCCTCCGCCTTTGCGGGCGCCGCGGCTACGCAGGCGGCCAAGGCGACGAGCATTGCCGGAAGCGGATTGCGGCCGGGCGATTTCGACCTGTCTGCGCTGATGTTCAATCTGTTCCTCCCCGGAGATTGCGCGTGTTTGAGGCAAACTAATCCGAACGCGCCGGAATACCAAGCGTCGGCGGCGCACACGCCGAGCGTGTAGGCGGCGCGCGACTTGCGGCTACTTTGGAATGGTGCTTTACAGGCTCGGAAAGCCTGCATCGCCGCGCCAGTATGTGCGCAAGAATGCGATGGGGCGATGGCTTGAGGAGACGGATGGACAAGGGGCTGCGCTGGACACATTCCGCCGGACTCCACGGCTTCGCCGCGGCGCTCTCCTTTTGGGCGTTCTACGCCACATCCGTCCAAGCTCAGGACGCTGGGGCCTTCTTCGCCGGCAAGTCGATCCGCATCATCGTCGGAACCGGCGCGGGCGGCGGTTACGACACATACGCGCGGCTTGTGGCGCGGCATTTCGGCAAGCACCTGTCCGGCAAGCCCTCCATCGTGGTCGAGAACATGCCGGGCGCATCCGGCATCAGGGCGGTCAATTATCTCTATGCCGCCGCGCCTAGCGACGGCACCGTGATCTCGACCTTCAACAACGCGATGCCGGTCTATCAGGCCACCGGACAGGCCGGCATCCAGTTCAAGACCGAACAATTGTCGTGGATCGGCAGCCTTACGCAGACCGCGAGCGTCGTGGTCGTGGCGACTTCGACCGGCGTGAAGACAATCGACGACGCGCGGCGCATCGAAGTGGTGATGGGCGCGACCGGCGCGGCGGGCACCAAAGCCGCCTATGCGGCGTTGCTCAACAACACGCTCGGCACGAAATTCAAGATCGTCACCGGCTATGAAGGCTCCAACGCCGTCTCGCTCGCCATGGAGCGCGGCGAGGTGCAGGGCGACGCCAGCAATCCATGGTCGACCTGGAAATCGGCGCGCGCCGACTGGGTGCGCAACAACCGCATCGTGCCGATCGTGCAGATCGGCCTGAAGGCTGACCCCGATCTGCCGCAGGTGCCGCTGCTCGGCACATTCGCCGCCAGTGACGAGCAGCGCCAGATGTTCGAATTCACCGGAGCGCCGGTGGCGATCCAGCAACCGTTCGCCGGCCCACCAAAGATTCCAGCCGACCGGCTGGAGGCGATGCGCAAGGCGTTCGACGCCATGACGGCAGATCCCGAATTTCGAGCCGAAGCCGCCAAGGCCAGCATGGATCTAGATCCGCTCTCCGGGTCCGCCGTCGAGGCGATCGTTCGCAAGACGGTGGAGACGCCGGCCGCGGTGATCGCCAAGGTGCAGGCGGCCATGACGGTGAAGGACGCAGCCGTCGCACCCGGCTCCACCGGCAAGGGGAACGCCGAATGAACGAAGCCGCGCCCGCCCAGCACGACGAATTCCTGCGCGCCCTCAAGGGCGCCTTCATGCGCGGCCAGTGGCAGAACGAAGCCGTGCGCAAGGCCGGCGACGGCGGCGTCGAGGAAGTCGAAAAGGGCGTGTTCGGCCCGAAGCCTGGTGGCGTGCCGTATATCTGGCCGTGGTCGATGGTGCGCGGATTTCTCGACCAGTCCTGCGAAGTCGTGCCGCAGAGTTTCACCTCGCGGCGCTCGCTGCTGTTCAACAATCCGGGCCTCGCCAAGGGCACGACGAACTCTATCAACATGGGCATCCAGATGATCCGACCGGGCGAACTCGCCTGGGCGCATCGTCACAGCATCAGTGCGCTGCGGTTTGTGATCGAGGGCAATCCGGCGCTTTTCACGGTGGTCAACGGCGTCAAGCATCCGATGTCGAACTACGATCTGGTGCTGACGCCGGCGTGGAACTGGCACGATCACCACAATGGGCCGGACCGACATGGAATCTGGCTCGATGTGCTGGACGGACCGATTGTCGGCGCGCTCAATCAGGTGTTCTTCGAGAATTTCGGCCCCGAGCAGCAGCCGCTGGCGAATGCCCCGGGCGAGACTCTGTCTGTTCTGGCCCTGCCTGACAACGTCATTCCGCCGCACGCGCGTTCGGGTCCGGAGGCCCGCATAGTGTTTCCGTGGGCCGAGGTCGAGGCGAAGCTGAAAGCCGCCGCGAGCGGTCCCGGCAGCGCCTATGATGGCGTCGTGCTCGAATATACCGATCCGACCACCGGCGGCCCCGTTCTGCCGGCGCTGTCGTGCTGGGCCCAGATGTTGCGTCCGGGCGAGTCCACGAAGCCCCATCGGCACACGTCGAGCGCGGTCTATTTCGTCATTCGCGGACACGGCCGCACGATCGTCGGCGACACCGAACTGGAATGGGGACCGAACGATTGTTTCGCGATTCCGAACTGGGCGACGCATGAACACCGCAACCTGTCGGCGACGTCGGACGCGGTGATGTTCTCGGTCAATGACATACCGCTGGTGCGTTTCCTCGGACTCTATCGCGAGGAACCCGAAGTTTCGATTACCCGCACGCCGGGCCAGCCCGGCTCCGATATCGTCAGGGCGCCGTGAGCGCCGAGTTCCAACATTTCACCTGAGGAGAAAATTATGTCCGCCGCTACGCTTGAAACTGTCGACCTGCAGAAGTTCGCCGCCGAAGTGCGCGCGATGGCCAATGCGGTGTTCGAGACCCCCGGCTACAAGCGCGTCCTGAACATGAAGCTCAATCGCAAGCGTGCGCAGGTCTACACACTGCAGAAGGCGCACTGGAACATCAACCGCCGCGATTGCTGGGGCTTCGCGCAAGGTCACGCCCCGATGGACGTCAAGAAGATGATCTGGGAGCATGAGGAAGACGAACTCGCCGGCAACAAGACGCGCGGCGTCGAGGATCACTTCTCGCTGCAGGTTCGCTCCAGCGCCGAGATCGGCCTGACGCCGGACGATTTCCGCAATGAGCCGGTGCGCGCCGGCACCCGCATGGCTATCTATTCCTACCTGCATCTCGTCAACAGTGGCCACTGGCTGAAGTCGGTCTCAGCCTGCGCTGCGCTGGAAGTCAGCAATTCGGCCGAATGGGTCAAACTGGGCGGCATGTCCTACCGCATGGGCAAGCGCTTCGAGTCCGAGCTCGGCATTCCGTTCGAGAAGCAGCTCAACGCCAAGGAACATGCCGAAGTCGACGTCGAGCATGCTCACATGCTGATGCAGATCGCCAAGCGCCACGGCGGCGCGCCGGGCGCGCTGAACTGGATGCTCGAAGGCCTGCGCGAAAGCTGGGAGCTGGATGGCATCTGGAAGGGCATTCTGGCCGACATGATGGAAGAGATTCCGCTTTGATGGAATCTCGTTCGTCTGCAGCAGCGGTCGCGCGGAGCATACGCTCGTGACCGCAGTCGACAACAAGGCCCTGCGCTACCTCATCGATTCCTATGTCGACTGGGCGGACGAGCAGGGCGTTCCTGTGATCAGCGC
>CANJEY010000030.1 GCA_947472615.1 Beijerinckiaceae bacterium | reverse complement strand
CGCTATCCCAACGGCGAAGAGCGCTGCATCGCCTGCAAGCTCTGCGAGGCGATCTGCCCTGCGCAGGCGATTACCATTGAGGCTGCGCCGCGCGGTAATGACGGCACGCGCCGCACGACGCGCTACGACATCGACATGGTCAAGTGCATTTACTGCGGGTTCTGTCAGGAAGCCTGCCCGGTCGACGCCATCGTCGAGGGGCCGAACGCGGAATTCTCGGTCGAGACCCGCGAGGAACTTTATTACGACAAGCAGCGCCTGCTCGACAACGGCGCGCGCTGGGAGCGCGAAATCGCCCGCAACATCGCGATGGACGCGCCCTATCGGTGAATTCGCCTCCGCCGTCAGGCGGAGCGCAGACGAGGATGACGAGATGAACGTGGCCGCGGCCTTTTTCTATCTGTTCTCGATCACCATGATCGCTTCGGCGTTCATGGTGATTGCGGCTCGCAATCCCGTGCACTCCGTGCTGTTCCTGATCCTCGCCTTCGTGAATGCGTCCGGCCTGTTTCTGCTGCTCGGCGCGGAATTCCTCGCGATGATTCTGGTCGTCGTTTACGTCGGCGCCGTGGCGGTCCTGTTCCTTTTCGTCGTTATGATGCTCGACGTCGACTTCGCCGAACTGAAGCAGGGTTTCCTGCAATATCTGCCGGTCGGCGCGCTCATCGGCATTGTGGTCGCGATCGAACTCGTGCTGGTGATGACCGGCTGGACGTCGTCGAATGCGTCGATCGCCAGCTCCGGCGCGCCCGCCGCGCCCGACGTGTCGAACACGGCGGCTTTGGGGCAGGTGCTCTACACGAAGTACCTCTACTTCTTTCAGGCGGCTGGCCTGATCCTGCTGACAGCCATGATCGGCGCCATCGTGTTGACGCTCAGCCACAAGCCCGACGTTCGCCGTCAGGTGATCGCCGACCAGAACGCGCGCGATCGCAAGACGGCCGTCGAACTCAAGAAAGTGCCCTCGCGGGCGGGCGTTTGAGGAAACCGGAATGACCATCGGCCTCACCCATTATCTCACCGTCGCGGCGATCCTGTTCACGCTGGGCGTGCTGGGCATCATTCTGAACCGCAAGAACATCATCATCATCCTGATGTCGGTCGAGCTGATCCTGCTGTCGGTGAACATCAATCTGGTGAGCTTCTCGTCCTACCTCGGTGATCTGACAGGGCAGGTGTTCTCGCTGTTCATCCTGACGGTCGCGGCGGCAGAGGCGGCGATCGGACTGGCCATTCTGGTCACCTATTATCGCAACCGCGGCTCGATCGCGGTTGAAGACATCAACGTGCTGAAGGGCTGAACCGGCGATGTACAGCGCTATCGTCTTTCTCCCGCTCTTCGGCTTTCTGATCGCTGGCCTGTTCGGCCGTCAGATGGGCGCGCGCCCGTCCGAACTCGTGACCACGAGCTTCCTGTTCATCGCGGCGGCGCTCTCGTGGGTGGCGTTTATCCAGAACGGCATCGGCCATGCGCCGATGACGGTGCCTGTGCTGTCGAACTGGATCACCTCGGGTTCGCTGAAGATCGACTGGGCGCTGCGCATCGACACGCTGACGGTTGTGATGCTCGTCGTCGTGAACACGGTGTCGTCGCTCGTGCACCTCTACTCGATCGGCTACATGCATGAGGATCCGAGCCGTCCGCGTTTCTTCGCCTATCTGTCGCTGTTCACCTTTGCGATGCTGATGCTGGTGACGGCGGACAATCTGGTCCAGATGTTCTTTGGCTGGGAAGGCGTCGGCCTTGCCTCCTATCTGCTGATCGGCTTCTGGTACGAAAAGCCGTCGGCGAACGCAGCCGCCATCAAGGCCTTCGTGGTCAACCGGGTCGGCGATTTCGGCTTCGCGCTCGGCATCTTTCTAGTTTTCGTGCTGACGAATTCGGTGGCGTTCGACCAGATATTCGCCGCCGCGCCCGGTCTCGCCAACAAGCCGATCCATGTCTTTGGCCTTGACGTCGATGCGCTGACGATCACGTGTTTGCTGCTGTTCATGGGCGCGTGCGGCAAGTCGGCGCAATTCCTGCTGCACACATGGCTGCCGGACGCCATGGAAGGCCCTACGCCCGTGTCGGCCCTCATTCACGCCGCCACGATGGTGACGGCTGGCGTGTTCATGGTGGCGCGCCTGTCGCCGTTGTTCGAGCAGGCGCCAGACGCCCTCACGGTCGTGGTGATCGTCGGCGCGACGACGGCGTTCTTCGCCGCTACGGTCGGCCTCGTGCAGAACGACATCAAGCGCGTCATCGCCTATTCGACCTGTTCGCAACTCGGCTACATGTTCGTTGCGCTGGGACTTGGCGCCTATTCGACCGGCATTTTCCACCTCTTCACGCACGCGTTTTTTAAGGCGCTGCTTTTCCTCGGCGCAGGCTCCGTGATCCACGCGATGCATCACGAGCAGGACATGCGCAACATGGGCGGCCTGCGGAAGGAAATCCCGTTCACCTTCTGGATGATGACGATCGGCACGCTGGCGTTGACCGGCTTTCCGCTCACCGCCGGCTATTTCTCGAAGGACGCCATCATCGAGGCGGCCTATGCGGCCTCCGCCCATTCGAATGCGGCGCTCTATGGTTTCATGATGACCGTGATCGCCGCTGGCTTCACGTCGTTTTACTCATGGCGTCTTGTGTTCATGACGTTCTTCGGCGAACGAGGCGCCAACGCCGTTCATGCCGCGCATGGTCACGACGATCACGCGCATGACGATCATGGTCACGGCGACCACACGCCGCATGAATCGCCGACCGTCATGTTGATTCCGCTGGCCGTGCTGGCGCTCGGCGCGGTCGCGGCCGGTCTCGTGTTCGAGAAATACTTCATCGGTCACGACTACGATGAGTTCTGGAAGAAGGCGCTGTATCAGGGGACGGGCAACCACATTCTGCACGAGATGCACGACGTGCCATTCATCGTCGGCCTCATCCCGTTCGGCATGATGGTGCTGGGCTTCGCGCTTGCATGGTTCATGTACGTCGCCTCGCCCGGCACGCCGAAGGCGATCGCGCGGTCGAACCCGGTCCTGTACCGCTTCCTGCTCAACAAGTGGTACTTCGACGAACTATACGACCTCATCTTCGTGCGTCCCGCGTTCTGGCTCGGCCGCCTGTTCTGGAAAGGCGGCGATGGGCGGATCATCGACGGCCTCGGACCTGACGGAATTTCTGCCCGTGTGATCGACGTCGCCAACCGCGCAGTGCGGATTCAGACCGGCTTCGTCTACCACTACGCGTTCGCGATGCTGATCGGGGTAGCTGCGATCATCACCTGGTATCTCGTCGGCGGAGTGCGCTGATGTTTGGTTTCGGCATACTCACCGGCCTGATCATTCTGCCGCTCGTCGGCGCGGGCTTTATTCTGTGCCTGCGCGGCGAGAGCGAAGCTGTGCTTGGCAACGCGCGCTGGGCGGCGCTGCTGACCACGCTCATCACCTTCCTGCTGTCGCTGTGGGCGTGGAAGATGTTCGATCCGGCGTCGGCCGCCTTCCAACTCGTCGAGCAGAAGAACTGGCTTGGCGCAGGCCTCGTTTACAAGCTCGGCGTCGACGGCATCTCCATGCCGTTCGTGCTGCTGACGACATTTCTGGTGCCGTTCTGCATTCTAGCCTCTTGGGAATCCATCACGGTCCGCGTCAAGGAATACATGATCGCGTTCCTTGTGCTCGAAACGTTGATGATCGGCGTGTTCTGCGCGCTCGATCTCGTGCTGTTCTACCTGTTCTTCGAAGGCGGCCTGATTCCGATGTTCCTGATCATCGGCATCTGGGGCGGCAAGCGCCGCATCTACGCCAGCTTCAAGTTCTTCCTCTACACGCTGCTCGGTTCGCTGCTGATGCTGCTCGCCATCATGGCGATGTACGGCGTCGCCGGCACGACCGACATCACGGTGCTGCTGAAGACGGATTTCCCGTCGTCGATGCAGAAGTGGCTGTGGCTGGCCTTCTTCGCTTCGTTCGCGGTGAAGATGCCGATGTGGCCCGTGCATACATGGCTGCCCGATGCGCACGTCGAGGCGCCCACCGCCGGCTCCGTCATCCTCGCCGGCATCCTGCTGAAGATGGGCGGCTACGGCTTCATCCGTTTCTCGCTGCCGATGTTCCCCGAGGCGTCGCAATATTTCGCGCCCTTCGTGTGGACGCTGTCGATCATCGCCATCGTTTACACCTCGCTCGTCGCGCTGGTGCAGGAGGACATGAAGAAGCTGATCGCCTATTCGTCCGTCGCCCACATGGGTTTCGTGACGATGGGCCTGTTCGCCATGAACCCGCAGGGCGTGCAGGGCGCGATCTTCCAGATGGTGTCGCACGGCCTCGTGTCGGGCGCGCTCTTCCTCTGCGTCGGCGTGGTCTACGACCGCATCCACACGCGTGACATCGCCGCCTACGGCGGCCTCGTGAAACGCATGCCGCTGTACGCGATCGCCTTCATGGTGTTCACGATGGCGAACGTCGGCCTGCCGGGCACGTCCGGGTTCGTTGGCGAATTCCTGACGCTGATCGGCGCGTTCAACTCGAACGCCTGGGTGGCGCTGTTCGCCACCACCGGCGTGATCCTGTCGGCGGCCTATGCGCTCTATCTCTATCGCCGCATCATCTTCGGCGTGCTCGACAAACCGTCGCTGCAGGGGATCGCGGATCTGTCGGCGCGCGAGATCGCGTTGCTCGCGCCGCTGTTGCTGCTGACCATCTATTATGGCGTCCGCCCCGGTCCGATCCTCGACGCCTGCGCAGCGTCGGTGCAGGCTCTGATCAAGGGTTATGACGCGGCGCTTGCGGTCACCAAGACCGCCGCGCTCCTGCTGAACTGAGGCCGGGACCATGACCCCCATGTCGTTCGCACTGGCGCACAGCCTTCCCGAGGTCTTCCTCGCGGTCGGCGCGTTGGGTCTTCTGATGCTCGGTGTGTTCCGCTCCGGCGGCCGCGACTGGATCATCAGCGAAGCCGCCATCGTCATCCTCGGCATAGCGCTGCTGTCGATGTTCGTCAGCCTGCAGGGCAAGGCGCTGATCTACGACGACGCGTTCATCGACGACGCCTTCGGCCGCTTCATGAAGGCGCTAACGCTCGGCGGCGCGCTCATTTCGCTGCTGCTGTCGCGCGAGTTCATGGCGCGCGAAAAGATCGACTTCTTCGAATTCCCGGTTCTGGTTCTGCTGGCGACGCTCGGCATGTTGATGCTGATCTCGGCCAACAGCCTGATCGCCCTCTATCTCGGCCTTGAGCTGATGAGCCTCGCGCTCTACGTCATCGCGGCGTTCCATCGCGACAATCTGCGGGCGTCCGAAGCGGGCTTGAAGTATTTCGTACTCGGCGCGCTGTCGTCCGGCATGCTGCTGTACGGTTCGTCGCTGATCTACGGCTTCGCCGGCACGGTTTCGTTCACCGGCATCGCGGCGGCGCTGCACGGCAATGTGTCGATCGGGGTGATCTTCGGCCTGGTGTTCGTCCTTGCCGGCCTCGCGTTCAAGATGTCGGTCGTGCCGTTCCATATGTGGACGCCGGACGTTTACGAGGGCGCGCCGACGCCGGTGACGGCTTTCTTCGCATCTGCCGCCAAGATGGCCGCCGTCGCCGTCACGGTGCGCATCATCATCACTGCGTTCCCGGGCGTCGCCCCGCAGTGGAAGCAGATCATCGTGTTCATCTCGATCCTCTCGATGGCGCTCGGCGCGTTCGCGGCGATCGGTCAGACGAACATCAAGCGACTGATGGCCTATTCGTCGATCGGCCACATGGGCTTCGCGCTCGTGGGCCTCGCGCCAGGCACCGAAAAGGGTGTGCACGGCGTCCTGATCTACTTGGCGATCTATCTGGTGATGACGCTTGGCACATTCGCGGCGATCCTGTCGATGCGGGTGAACGGGCGTTATGTCGAGTCGATCTCCGATCTCGCCGGCCTGTCGCGCTCGCGCAAGGGGCTCGCGTTCTTCCTCGCGATGATGATGCTGTCGCTCGCCGGCATCCCGCCGCTCGCTGGCTTCTTCGCCAAATGGTACGTGTTCCTCGCCGCCATCGACGCAGGACTCTATCCACTCGCAGTGATCGGCATGCTGAGCAGCGTCGTTGCCTGCTTCTATTATCTGCGCGTCGTGAAGATCATTTATCTCGACGAACCCGCAGCGCTGTTCGAGAGCCCCAGCCGCGAAGTCACGGCGGTGATGACGCTCGCCGGGCTCGCGGTGGTTCTGTACTGGGTCTTTCCCGGACCACTCGTTTCGGCCGCCACGGCCGCCGCGAAATCGCTGTTCTGATGACAGCGTTCTAGCCGATGCGTCTCGCAAGAGCGGCCGAGGCGGCCGGGTATCGGCTGGAGGTCTTTGAGACCATCGGGTCCACCAACGATGAAGCCATGGCGCGCGCTCGCGAAGGCGATCCAGGCCGTTTGTGGATCGTGGCGCACGAACAGAAGGGTGGCCGCGGGCGGCTCGGTCGGGTCTGGGCGTCCCCGCGTGGCAACCTCTACGCGAGCCTGCTGCTGATCGATCCGGCGCCGCCGCAATCCGCGCCGCAACTGGGCTTTGTCGCCGGCCTGTCGCTGATCACCGCCCTGCGGCCTTTGCTGGCGAACGATCCGCTGCTCGCCATCAAGTGGCCAAACGACCTGCTGCACGATCGCGCGAAACTCGCTGGCATTCTGCTCGACGGGTCGCGACGGCCCGATGGGCGCTTCGTGTGCGTACTGGGCTTCGGGGTCAATTGCGCCTTCCACCCCGATGGGCTGGCCTATCCGGCGACCGACTTGGCGACGCTCGGCGCCTCGTGCGGACCGGCCGACGCGTTGGAGGCGCTGTCCTCCAGCATCCTCGGCTGGCTCGATCGCTGGGATCGCGGCGCGAACTTTCCTGCGATTCGTCAGGGATGGCTGGCGAATGCTGCTGGCGTCGGCCAGCCGATCCGTGTTTCACTCGGCGCGGAAAACCTCGACGGCGTTTTCGACTCCATCGACGAGCGCGGCCGGCTGGTGCTGGCCGTCAAAGGCGGACGCCGGATCATCGAGGCCGGCGATATTTTTATGCTCGGCGCCCGGATGTCGTCGAACGCAACGGGTCAGGGCGAATGAATGGCGAGCAGTAACGACGAATTCGTGTTCGTGCCTCTTGGAGGACTCGGCGAGATCGGCATGAACGCGGCGCTCTATGGCTTCGGCCCGAAAAGCCGCCGCAAGTGGATCATGGTCGATCTCGGCGTCGCCTTCGCCGGGCCGGAGTTGCCGGGCATCGACCTCATCATGCCGGACCTCGCCTTCATCGAGACGATGAGGAAGGATCTGCTGGCGCTGGTCATCACGCACGCCCACGAGGATCACATCGGGGCGATCGCCGCGCTCTGGCCGCGCCTCGGCTGTCCGGTCTACGCGACGCGCTTCGCGGCCTCGTTGCTCGAGACACGCCGTCTGGGCGAACCGGGCGCGCCGAAAGTGCCGCTGAACATCGTCTCGGCGGGAGCGCGGCTCGAACTTGGGCCATTCAACATCGAATACATCTCGGTTTCGCACTCGATCCCCGAAGGCTGCGCGCTGGCGATCCGCACGCCGCTCGGCACCGCGCTTCATACGGGTGACTGGAAGATTGATCCCGATCCGGGCGTCGGCTGGTCGATCGACGAGGCGCGCTTGCGGGCTATTGGCGACGAAGGCGTGCTGGCCCTGCTGTGCGACTCGACCAATATCCTGCGCGAAGGCGTTTCTCCGTCCGAGAAGGAAGTCGCCGCGAAGCTGCGCGACCTGATCGCCACCGCGACGGGGCGCGTCGTGGTCACCACCTTCGCGTCGAATGTGTCGCGCCTACATGCGGTCGCGGAGGCCGCGCATGCGGTCGGCCGCTCGGTCGTGCTGGTCGGCCGCTCCATGGAGCGCGTGGTCGCAGTGGCGCGCGAGTGTGGATTGCTGGAAGGCCTGCCGCCCTTTCTGGGCCCCGACGCCTTCGATCGGCTGCCGCGCGACCGCATCGTCGTACTGGCGACCGGCAGTCAGGGCGAGGAACGCGCCGCCATGGCCCGTATCGCGCAGGATGAGCATCCGGGCGTGCGGCTCGCGCCGGGGGACCGGGTGATCTTCTCGTCGCGGCCGATTCCCGGCAACGAAAAATCCATCAACAACATCATTAACGGCCTCGCCCGACAGGGCATCGAGGTCATCACCGATCGAGATGGTCTGGTGCACGCCTCCGGTCATCCGCGCCGCGGTGAAGTCGACCAGATGTACGACTGGATCAGGCCGAAGATCGCGGTGCCGGCGCATGGTGAAGCCATGCATCTGGCGGCGCACGCGGAATTCGCTCGCTTCAAAGGCGTCGAGCATGTGGTGACGGCGAACGACGGCGACGTCGTGCTTTTGGCGCCGGGCAGGCCCGCAATCGTCGACCAGGTTCCGCACGGGCGGCTCTATACGGATGGCTCGTTGGTCATCACGGCCGACGACGAGGCCATCCGCCAGCGCAATCGTCTGGCCTTCGCGGGCGTCGTCTCGGTCGGCATCGCCATCACCGCCAAGGGCGAACTCGCCGGCGACCCTGATGTGGTTCTGGCCGGCATCCCGACGCTGGCGGTCGGCGGCAAGACAATGGAAGAAATCGTCGATCGCGCCATATTCGACACGTTCGACAATCTGCCGAGGCCGCGCCGCCGCGACCCCGATGCGGTGTCGGACTCGATCGAGAAGGCCGTGCGCAACACGCTGCGCAGCGTCTGGGGCAAGCGGCCGCAGGTCCACGTATTGGTCATGCAGATCTGACCGGAGAACAACATGATCGGACGTCTCAACCATGTGGCCATCGCGGTGCGCGACCTGAGCAAGGCGAGCGCCGTCTATCGCGAAACGCTCGGCGCGACCGTGTCCGCGCCGATCGCCCAGCCCGATCATGGCGTCACGGTCGTGTTCGTCGAACTGCCGAACACCAAGATCGAACTGCTGGAGCCGCTGGGCGAGGGATCGCCGATCGCCAAATTCCTCGAGAAGAACGTCGACGGCGGCATGCATCACGTCTGCTACGAGGTGGACGATATCATAGCGGCGCGCGACCGCCTGAAGCAGGGCGGGGCGCGCGTGCTGGGCGACGGCAATCCGCGCATCGGGGCGCACGGCAAGCCCGTGCTGTTCCTGCACCCCAAGGATTTCGCCGGTACGCTCGTCGAACTCGAGCAGGTCTAGGCCGGAGCATCCCATGACCATCCCGATGGGGATCGTGACCTACATCACCATCTGGTGGATTGTGCTGTTCGCGGTGCTGCCGTTCGGCGTGCGCTCGCAGCACGAAGACGGCGAATACGCCAAGGGCACCGACCCGGGCGCGCCCGTGGTGCCGCGCCTTCTGGCGAAGGCCCTCTGGACCACCGCCATCGCAGCCGTGATTTTCGCCGCGCTGCTGTACTATATCGACCACTACGCCTGAAGTTCGCTCGCGCAAGGCCCGGCCGCGCCGGCCCGCTATTGACCCTGCGCCATCAGGGGTCTACTCAGACGCACCCTCGTGAGAGCGCGTAGCTCAGCCGGTAGAGCATCTGACTTTTAATCAGGGGGTCCCGGGTTCGAATCCCGGCGCGCTCACCACCTCCAGGCGCCACATCAGTTCGACTTCTGCGCCAGCGCAGCGGCGACGCGGTCGATGATCGACTTTGGCGTTGCGAACAGGCGTGAAACCACTCCGGCGGTCGTTGGGCCGTCCATCGGCTCGATGTCGATCTTGAGGCGGGCCGCTTCGTCCAGAAACTCCTTGTCCCTCATTGTGTCGTCGAAGGCCTTTCGCAGGATGGCGAGGCGGTCTGCGGGCGTTTCCGGCGGCGCGGCGATCGGGCGGCCGAGGTCGAGCGGCGAATAGACGAATTGAAGCGCCTGCCGGTCTTCCGGCGTCTTCGCCTGATCGAGCATCAGCGGCACGTCGGGATAACGATGATCCTTCCTGCCTCCACCCTGCGCGATCATGATCACGGTTCCGTCGCGCGCCTGTCGTTCGAGCACGGAGCGATACGATGTCGTCGTGATGCCGCACGCGCCCTGCAACTCGCCGCGCTCCATCGCCACCACGCGTTCCGGCGTTCCCGGATAGCCGGCGACGATCTTCACCTTTGCGCCAAGGATCTTGTTGTAGAGAACCGGGAACGAATAGGATTGCGCGCCGGCGCCTGTCGCGCCCATCACGACTTCGCGCGTGAAGAAATCGTTGATCGATTTCACACCGCTGGCGGCTGTCGCCACGCAGGTGTCGACTTCGCTCGACATGTTGCCGACCCAAGCGTAACGCACCGCCTCGAAATGCGCCTGATCACTTTTGTAGATTTCCTCGAGCAACGTCGAGCCATGCAGCACCCCGATATAAGTGCCGTCCTTTGGCGCGGTGTTGTAGATCATGTTGGCGAGCGCCATACCGCCGCCAGCCGGCACATTCTGCACGACGACCGTTGGATTGCCCGGAATGTGACGCGCGATATGGCGTGACAGCAACCGCATATAGGCGTCGTAGCTGCCGCCGGCCGTCGAGGATGCGCCGAGCGTCAACTGACGGTTCTTGAAGAACGGCTCAGCCTCCTGCGCGTGAGCCGCGGTACTGCTCGCGAGCATCGTGAGCGCGAAGACTGACGCTGTTATGGCCCGCATACGGCTATGAATGTTCATGTCTGGCGTCTCCCGACGACGGTCGTGCGAATGTTTGGCTAGGCTACTGATCGCCGATGATCGGCCGCAATTGTTCGACGACCGCGCGCGGCGTGGTCAGAATTCCCTTCACGAGGGCGAGTTGATCAGCGCCCTTTGCAGGATTGATATCGAGTTTGCGGGTTTTGGCGTCGGACAGGAAAGCAGCGTCCTGAACCATTTTCTCGAACGCGCCCCGCAGCGCTTCGACACGTTCGGCCGGAACGTCCGGCGCGGTCACATAGGGCCAGCCGATATCCTGATTGGAGAGCGCCAGCCGTAGCGCGGCGCGTTGCTGATCTGTCTTTGCGAAATCGATCGCCATCGGGACGTCTGGAATGTCCGGATTGCGCTTGAGGCCGTAGCTCAGAATGATGCGCAGCTTGTTATCGCGCACCAGATCCCAGTGGACGGCCTTCAGATTGTTCAGCGCATCGCCGCCGTTACCCTGCGTCTCGCCTTTCTCCATCGCCAGAAACGCGGCGCCATTGCTCTTGTAGCCTTGGATGATTTTGAACTTCATGCCGAGCACGCCGTTCACCAGCAACGGCAAAGTCAGCGAGGCGCCGCCAGCAGAGCCGACGATCAGCTCCGTCGAAAACAATTGCTCGGCCTTTTGCACCTGCGCGTCTTTCCACGCTGTCGCGATATACGTGATGGTGATCGGCGCTCCGAGCCAGTTGAGTTTCGCGGCGTCGTATTTCGACTGCTCGGGATGAAACAATTGCATCGTCACAGCCGTCGGATTGATCGCGCCGATCACGGTTCCGTCCTTCGGGGCGACGTTGGCGACGTAGTTGAGCGCGATCAGCGAACCGACGCCCGGCATGTTCTGAACCACGAAGGATGGACTGCCGGGAATGAAATTGCCGAGATGGGTCGCCACCAGACGCGCATAGGCGTCATAACCGCCGCCCGCATCTGAGCCGACGACGATCTTCATCTGCTTGCCGCGATAGAAGTCCGCCACATCGGCTTGCGCCTGCGCGCCAGCAATCAGAAAGGCGAATGACGCGAACGCCGCGCGATGTGAATTCATATCATCCTCCCCGGACTCGTTGGTCCGAAAACACTTGATCCCGCGCGTTGTCGCGCCGCTTCACATCGTCATCAGACGTCCGACGCCCGGCAGACGGCCGACGAAGCCGAGCTGTTCGCGCAGACGTTTCATCGACGCCCACATCACCGCCTGATTGCTGCTCACGACCGGCTTGCCGAGCCTCTGCTCGATCGCCTCGATCGCCTCGATCTGACGGGTGTTGGTGCAGGCGAGAAAATATCCGTCAGCATCGTCGCGCGCATGGGCAGCGGCGATCTCGGTCCATTCGGCCGGCGTGACCTTCGTGTAGGTGTCGCCGCCCGGCAGGCTCAGCGCGACATCGCTCAGCACATCGAAATCTGCCTTGCGCAGATAGGCGACTTCCGTGTCGTTGTTCGATTGTACATAGGGGCTGATCAGCACGAGACGCCTGATGTTCAGCGCCGTCAATGCCTCGACCACAGCGCCGCCGGTGGTGATGGAATCGAGGCCAGCCGCCTCGCGGATGATGTCGCGGACGATCACGTCGCCAGCAGGTCCTTCGCGCATCGATGCGCCGGTGCAGTGAAAGACGATCAATCCGGGCTTGGCGTCGCCCAACATGGCGGCTGCGTTCGCAATCTCGTCCTGCAGAACCGCGAATGGCCGTTTCCACTTACCGCTCATGCGCAGGCGCGCGACATGAACGCCGAGTTCAGGCGGACAGAATCGCGCGAACTGCGGTTCGGTCATCGTGTTCACCGATGGAATGATAAGTCCCACCCGCGCGCGCGGCGGCTCCAGCGCGCTGACGGCGATGCCGATATGGCGGGGAGCTTGGTTCATCTCGGCCTCGACGGATCAACCCGGATTGATACTTTCGAGCAGCGAGCCGTACCCGCGAATCTTGGCCCGCACGCCATGCTTGACGAAAAACCACCAGATCATCGCGGTGAACCAGGTCACGACAGGCTTGCCGAAATCCTGCTCCATGCGTTCGACGTTGCGCACGGTGCCCCAGCCGCCGCACGGAATGTAGACCACATCCGACGCGCCAGCGAACTCACGAAACACCTGACGGGTGAAGGTGTATTCGACGTCGAGCGGCAGGGCGCGGCGCTGCGTGCTGGTGTCAAGCGGCAGACCTTTCATGTGGACGATCTCGAAGCCTGAAGCGTCGTAATACGTCTTGATTTGCGCCAGCACCCAATCCTGAAATGGCGCGGCCATGACGACCTTCGTGGCGCCCAGCGACCGGAAGGCGTCGAACACGCCGGAGACGTCTGTGCTGCAGGGCTTTCCGGTGATGCGCTCCATTTCGGCGACCAGCTCCTGATCGTAGCCCGGAGCACGCATTACGATTGGCGGAATGCCGCCGAGATAGATTGCGTCGACGCCTTTTTCGGCAAGAAGCGCCGCGGCCTTGCCGACAGCGGAGAGCATTTCCGCCATGGAATCGCGAGTGATCGTCTGCACGGTGAGAGGGCCGCAGGTGATGTCGACGCCTTCGGGAACCACTTCGTAAAATTCGCGAACAAACCGGCCCGCGATGGGGGCCGGAGAAATTTTGCCGATATGTCCACGCCAGCCGATCACCCGAAATCCTCCCGATCTGTTTGGCCTTCAGGCCCTACCACAACTTTGGGATATTTTCGGGCGCGACACAAGCGGCGGCTGCGCGCTCGCTTGAGTTGACAGGCTTGCGCCGTCACCCCCACTTTGCGGCCGGATCAGGAGGCGATCATGCAGATGCGGCGGTTGGGGACTACGGGTCTGCAGGTTTCGGCTGTTGGGCTTGGGTGCAACAATTTCGGCGACCGCACGGACGATGAGACGTCGCGTGCCGTTGTCGACCGGGCGATCGAACGCGGCGTCAATTTCTTCGACACGGCTGACGCCTACGGCAAGCGCGGCGGATCGGAAACGCTGCTGGGCAAGGTCCTTGGGCCTCGCCGCAAGGACATCGTGCTGGCCACCAAGTTCGGATTACCTATGGCTGACGATCTGATGACGCGCGGCGCTTCGCGCCGCTACATCATGCAGTCCGTCGAGGCAAGCCTGAAGCGGCTTCGTACGGACTGGATCGACCTCTACCAGATCCATTTTCCCGATCCTAACACGCCGATCGAGGAAACGCTGCGCGCGCTGGATGACGTCGTGCGGCAAGGCAAGGTGCGCTACATCGGCTGCGCGAATTTCTCCGCCTGGACCACAGTCGAGGCTGTCTGGACTTCGCGGCACCTGGGTCTGCATTCGTTCGCGACGGTGCAAAACCATTTCAGCCTGCTGTGGCTGAAGGACGTGCATCCCGAAATGCTGCAGGCGGCTGGCGCATATGGACTGGGGTTGCTGCCTTACTATCCGCTCGCGGGCGGATTTCTCACCGGCAAATATCGCCGCAACGAGGCGATGCCGGAAGGCTCGCGCCTGTCTTATCTGAAGCGTTTGTCGGATCGCTATGTGACGAACGAAAACTGGGAGCTGATTGGCCGCCTGGACGCCTGGACGGAAAAACATCAGAAGGGTTTGCTGGATCTCGCCTTCGCATGGCTGCTGGCGCAGCCTGTCATTCCAAGTGTGATCGCGGGCGCGACGAAGCCCGAACAGATCGACGCGAATGTGGACGCGTCGAACTGGAAACTGACGCCTGAGCAGAAGGCCGAAGTGGATGCGCTGGTCGGCGCATACGCACCGGCGTCGAAACTCTAGGACGGTTTAAACTCGAACGACGCGTCGACGACGACGACGCCGCGGCCTTGCGGCAAGGCCATCACCGGATTGAGGTCGATGGCCGTCACGTTGTCGTCGAGACGCGTGACGAAAGTCGAGAAGTCCGCGATGAGCTTTGCCAGCGCCGAGCGATGCGCGGGCGGCTTGCCGCGAAAACCGGATAGGAGTTTGCTGGCGATTTCGCCAGCCAGCATGCTGTCGGCTTCCTCGATCCCGAAGGGAGCCAGTCGTCGCTGCGCCTCCTTGCCGAGAAGGTCGACAAAGACGCCGCCGGCGCTGACGATCACGACCGGACCAAAGATTGGGTCGCGATGCATCCCGACAAGAAACTCGACGCCGTCCGTCACCATCTGCTGGATCAGGACTCCGTCGAACTCCGTGAGTCCATGCGCGCCAGCGGCGTCCTGCAATCGTCGCCAATTATGCCGAACCTCATCGGAGGTGCGGATGTTGAGCAGCACGCCGCCTGCTTCTGTCTTGTGCATGAGAGCAGGCGACTGGAGTTTCATCGCGACCGGAAATCCGATGCGCTCGGCAGCCACTACGGCTTCGTCTTCGGATGTCGCCAGTTCCTCGCGTGTGACGGGCAGACCGGCGGCTGCGAGCACTCGTTTGCTTTCCCATTCCGTCAGCGCCGATGCGCCAGCGCGTGGCCGCGCTTCGATCGCCGCTTGAGGCGCAAGCGCATCCTCCGCCGAGTATGTCCGCCGATACGAGGCGTAATCCATCAACGCGCGCAATCCGAGCAATCCGTCGAGCAGGCTCGCCGCCACATGCGCACCGACATCCTGCGGAACGTCGCGCCAGTGCAATGTGGCTTCCGGGATCAGCGCAAACGGCTTCGGCGAAGAGGGAACGACATCGCGCACCTGATTAAACAATCCCATGCGATTGGGCTTCAGATCACGCTGTACCACCATCACGCAAGCCATCAGATCGACGTCGTCGTCCTCGATCAGCGTGCGCATCGTGCGGGTCATGTTGTCGGCCTTCGCCATCAGCGGATAGCTGCCGACGTCGAAGGGATTGATGAAGGGACGCTTCGCGCCGTAGATCTCCTGCATTCGCGCGTTGGTGGCAGGCGTCAGCGGCGGAAACGTCAGCCCCATTTTCACCGTGAGATCCGTGGCCAGTACGGTGGCGCCGCCGGAGGTGGAGAAGATGACGGCGCGATTGCCTTTCGGCAACGGCAGACGATCGAACATCGCGGCTGTTTCGAGCGCCTGATCGATGGTTTCGACAAGCGTCGCGCCATATTGCCTGCACAATGCTGCAAACACATCGTCGCTTCCGGCCAGCGAACCGGTGTGGGCGAGCGTCGCCTGCTGGCCGGCGGCGCTACGGCCGAGTTTGAGAATCACGACCGGCTTGCGGGCTGTGGCTTTCGCCAGCGCAGCGCGATAACGCGGCCCGTCCTTGACGCTTTCGAGGCAGGTCACAATGACGCTGGTTCCGTCGTCATCCGCCAGCCAGTCGAGATGATCGGCCGCGTTGACGACGGCTTCATTGCCGGCCGAGATGAGATAGTTGAACCCTAGATCGCGCGCATATCCGAGTTCAGTGATGGCGTTGATCAGACCACCGCTCTGCGACACGATCGAAATGCCGCCGGTCTTCAGCGGGCCCGGATAGGACACGAAACTCGTATCGAAATGCCGCTTCAGGCTGACGACCCCCATACAGTTCGGGCCGCCGATCACCATGCCGCTGCGCTGCGCGATCGCAGTTAATTCGTCATGTCGCTGCTGACCTTCCGGTGTTCCTGAATCCGTAAACCCCCCGCTGAAGAAGATCATGCTGCGCACGCCGGCAGCTTCGCCTTCCGAGAGCACCCGCAGGGCCGATGACGTGGGAACCGACACCGCGACGCTGTCCGGCGTTTCGGGCAGATCCAGCAACGACGGATAGCACTTCAGTCCTTCCAGCGTTTCGTAATTCGGATTGATCGGATAGATCGGTCCGCTGAAGCCGGACGCGATCGCGCCTTTCAGGCAGCGCGCGCCCGAGTTGCCCTTGTCGTTCGCGCCCACGATGGCGATGGAACGCGGATCGAGAAGTCGTTCGATAAAGGGACGGCGCATCATCACTTCCGTTGGCGCAACGCGTCAGGCGCTTGGCGTTGCGGTGAATTTGGGAATGGACAGATCGGCGCTCACATCCTCGAACGTCACTGTCACCGACATGCCGCATCGAAGTGCAGCGGGATCGACGCCGGTGATGTTCGTCAGCAGGCGCGGACCTTCCTCGAGTTCGACAACAGCGACCGCGTACGGAACCTTGTTGGCGAACCAGGGATGATAGACGCGATGCACGACCACGAAACTGAAGATCGTTCCACGACCAGCAGCGTCGATCCATTTCGAGTCGGCCGACAGGCAATGCGTGCATAGTTGCGATGGCGGAGACCATGCCTGCCCGCACGCGTTGCAATGCTGGATGGAGAGGCGATGGCCGCGCGCGGCGGCCCAGAACGCTTGCGATTCTTGCGGCGGCGAGGGCAGGGGTCGGCGTGGTGCTTCGCTCATCAGTCGCGTCCCAGAATGAGGGACGCGTGGCAGACCTGATTGCCGCCGTGGCCAGACACCAGCGCGATCTCGGCGTCTTTCACCTGACGCGCCGGCGCATGGGTCTGACGCAATTGCCGCGCAGCTTCGCAGATATGCAGCATGCCGTCCACATGCCCTTCCGACAACAGGCCGCCCGCCGTGTTGCAGGGCAATGCGCCGCCCATGCGCAACGCGCCAGACGCAACGAAGTCGCCGCCTTCGCCCTTCTTGCAGAAGCCGTAGTCTTCGAGTTCCGTCAACACCATGTAGGTAAAACAATCGTAGATCTGCGCGACGTCGACGTCGGAGGGGCCGAGCCCCGCCATGCGATACGCGTCCGCGCCGCTGCGCGCCGCCGCGGTATGCACCATGTTGTCGTCAGCGAACCAGCCGCGGGTGTTGTTGAAGCTGCCGAATCCCTTGATCAGCACCGGATGCTGACGCAGATCGCGCGCTCGTTCAGCAGAGCTGACGATCACTGCGCCTGCGCCATCGCTGCGTAGACTGCAATCGAACAGGCCGAACGGCGCGACGACCATGCGGGCGTTGAAGTAATCGTCCCGCGTGAATGGCTTTTTCATCTGTGCGTCGGGATTGCGCAGCGCGTTTTCGCGACAGACGAGCGCGATCTCGCAGAAGTGTTCGCGCGTCGTGCCGTAGATATCCATGTGCCGCTGAGCGCCGAGCGCATGCGCCGCAACCGCGCCCGTGAAGCCATATTCGAGGCCGAATTCCTTCGGCCGTTTGGCGCCGTGCGTGTCGTTCGCGAGCCGCGCGTCTTCGTTGGCATGGGTGCTCGACCACGCGTCGCCGCCAAAACCGACCACGATCGTGGACGCCATGCCGGCCTGTATGGCCATGACGGCGAGCGCCACTGACAGGGCCTGACTTGCGCCGCCGCTGTCGACGGATGTGGAGAAGCGCGCGTTGATGCCAAGACGCGCCCCGACGAGCTGATGATGGCAATAGACGTCCTGCGGACCACGGCACAACAGGCCGTCGATGTCGGAAAGTCGGACGCCTGAATCCTCGATGGCGTTGCGAATGGCCTCGATCTGCAGATCGAGCGCACTGACGCCCGGCACGCGGCCAAGGCGGCTGTGGCCCACGCCCACGATGGCGCACTTGTCGCGAAACTGCCGTGTCAAATCAATCTGCATCGTCTGCGCGATGGCCTGCCTGTTTGCTTCGGCGCGTTTGGACTGTTCGCGCACTTCAACGTGAACCGCGAAGCTATCGGCGGTTCCGCGTGGCGTCAACGGCAGGTCTTGTCAGCAAGTCGCGTCGGCCAGTCAGGCCCTCAGCGCCGCGAGGGCTGTGCGTTTCTTGTTGATCGAGTTTCTGCAGACGATGAACACCAGAAGCGCCAGCGCCACGATCGCGGCGCCCGCCCCCGTCTGGATCAGCAACGTAGTCCCCTTCACGGAGAAGATGGACGCAATGATCAGCGCTACTCCGATCAGACTGGAGAAGCCAGCGAGAGATTTCGTGCTCTCGACATTTTCGATATCGGCCTTCAGAGTTCGTTCGCGGCTCGTCACGCCATTTGCGGCGTCGATCGCTTCACGGTCGGACAGATAATTCGCGCCGAGTATCTTCCTGAGTTCGGAGTCGCTGAGCGGAGCCATGATCTTCTCCCTGTTGCGCGTGCGCCGTCGGGAGATGCGTCCAGATTGCGTCAACTTTTTGAAGGCTTCGCTGTTGTCGCAGCGCGTGGGCGATAGCGGTGCGTCAGCGTTCCAGTATGGCGCGATGACTGCGCTCCAGCTCTTCGCCGTAGCGGCGGAGCGCATGCGCTTCCGACAACTGGCCGATGATGCGGCCGTCGGTCTGGGAATTCACCACAGGCAGAACGTCAGCCTCGTTGGCGTCAAAGGCGTCGAGCGCTTCACGCACGCCGAGGCTCGGCGTGAGCAGAACCTTGCACGCCTGCGCCAGCGGCAACACCGGGTCGTCCGGCTTCAGTTCGGGCGCGTAGAGCTGCCCCGTCAACATCATCGCCTGCACGCGGCCGTGTTCGTCGGCTAGAAAGAACTGCTTCTCCGCGCCGAAGGGAAACATGGCGCGCGCATCCTTTACCGAGAGGCTGGCGGGCGCGATGTTGGCGTTGGTTCGCATCAGGCTGCCGACCGTGAGCTCTCGAATGCGACCAACGTCCGCCGGACCGCGTATCGTTTCTCCCCGCAGATGAAATCGCCACGTTGCAAAGGAATATCCAAAGGTTTCGCGATTGATGAGTGTGGCGACGGCGGCGGCGACGAGCGCAGCAATCGTGACATAGAAGTCGCCGGTCATTTCGAGCGCCAGAACTGTCATGGTCATCGGTGCGCCTAGCACACAGGCGCCGAACGCCGCGAGCCCCGCGACGGCGGCGACGCCGGAGTCGATATGCAGACTGGTCAGCAGCGGCAAAGCTTCCGCATAAAAGCGGCCGGCCGCGCTGCCGATCAGAAGCGAGGCGAAAAACAGACCGCCGCGAAAGCCCGCGCCCAACGACAGCGCCGAGGCCACGGATTTGAGCGCGACGACAAGCGCGAGGCCCTTCAGAGAGACGGAGTCGAACAGCACGTCATGCAACGCTCCGTGACCTGATCCCATCACGGAGGGGGTGATGATTGCGAGCGCCGCCACGCAGGCCCCGCCCACGACGGGACGCAACAGCGCAGGGCATTCGATGCGCGTCAGTCCTGCTTCGACCGCAGCGACGAGTTTCATCACCACGATGCCGAGAGCCGCGCACGCGCCCGCCAGAACAAGGACATGCGCCAGCGTTTCGG